>JALVRI010000324.1 GCA_027031325.1 Desulfobacteraceae bacterium | reverse complement strand
GCCCACATGGCGGCCTCTGTTTTTCCGGCCCTTGTCATGGCCTCTATTGCTTCCAGTAATTGTCTTTCTGTTTGCATTGGTTTGCCTCCCTTCAATAATTCAATCTCTGTCTGCCTCAATGCCGCGCGCCACCTGCTACCGGCAGTTCCATCCTGTCGCGAAAGCTTCTCCAGCAGGAGCAGCGAAGGTGTCGTTCGGCCTGCCTGCTCCGCCATTTCCCTGAGCCTTGTCAATGCGGCCTCGATTTCGCCCGGGGCTGTCTGCTCGACGGAGGTCAAGGCATCGAAAACCCTGCAGCCCAGCAAAACTCTCCCGGCCTGCGCGCGGCGGTATTTTGCAACGATTTGCAGTTCTTCTTCCTTTTTGAGCCCGGCGTTGGCGTGCTCGATACTGTCGGGCCGCTTCAGATAGACTCCCATTGGACGGCCAAGATGGTAAAAATCAAAGACCTGGGAGATCCTGAGCCAGAACTCGTAATCGGCGGCCACCTTGTAATTGGTATCGAAAAGTCCGAAATAGGCGTGCATCTTACGCCGCCACATGGGTTGGGGACCGATGAAACAACCTTTTTCAAGAAGGAGGCGACGATCCCAATCGTGCCAGCGCAACAATCCGCTGGGCAGGCAATCTTCCATGCCGCAACAGGGCCTGTCGCTTACCAGCACGTCTGCGTATACCAGGGCCAGGGAGCTGTTTTCCTCGAGCAGCTTGACCATCTGCTCGAAGGCGTCGGACCGGTGCCGGTCGTCGGTGTTGGCGCTTGTCAGATAACGCCCCCGGGCAAGGGCCAGGGCGCGGTTCCAGGCCTGGTAAACACTTTCCCGTTGTTCGGTTCTCAGGTAGCGGATGTTGGAATGCCTGCGCTGGTAGCTTTTGACTATTGCGCCCTCGTTCTGCTCCGATCCGCTGTCGACAACGATGATCTCAATCCGGTCGGCAATGCTTTGGGCCAGGAGATCATCCAGGCACCCGGCCATGAATCTCTCGGCGTTGTACGTTGACACGATGGCAGAGACCAGGATCGGGGGATCATCGGATCGATCCTTCGGGACCTGTTTTTTGCCCCCGGCCGTCGTGCAAGTGGGGCGGTGTTCTGTTTCAAGGCTCTTGCGGCTGCCGCCGACGGCCGCCAGGTATTGCCATACCTGTTCGTTGGTTATCGGCAGGGGCGCGTCATCCGCTATTTGTCCTTCCAGGTCCTCCAATTCCCTGTTCAGGACTTGTTCGGCCTCACGAAAGTAGGCCTTCAGGTTTCCGTCCGTTTTTTGGCCTGCATGCTGGCGGAATATGGCCAGGGTAAGATCCACGCTGTGGAGCCGGGAATGACGGAAAAATCTGGTCCACAGTTCCAGGTCACCGGCCATTTGGAGGTGCTTGGCCATCTGGCTGCCGGCCTGTTCCCAGAGGCTGCGCCTCCAGAAAGTTCCTTCCTGCTGGATAAATGGTGAAAAGTACTTTTTCTCGAGGTACCTGCGCCTCGACCACAGGGCTAGACTGGTGCTTACGTGCACCAAGCTTCCGTCGGGGCTGAGGCTGCTTGGCAAACCCGTGATCCAGCGAACCTCGGGCCTGTTGACGAAAATGGCCGCCACGGCAAACAAAGTGCCCGGGCAGAGGATGTCATCGGCGTTCAGCCAGGTCATGATCTGTCCCCTGCCGTGGCTGAAACCCTCCTCGATGGCGGCATACTGACCATCGTCCGGTGCGCTTTTCCAGAAGGCAAGCCTGTGGGCGTATTTGCGGATGATCTCCACCGAGCCGTCCGTGCTGCCTCCGTCCATGATTATGTATTCCAGGTTTGGGTATCCCTGGTCCAGAATGGAGCGGATACAATCCTCAAGGTATCGGCCCTGATTGAAAGAAGGTGTTACGATGGTTATTCGGGGAAACTTTGAAGCCGGGTCCGGCCGGCAGACAAACCGGCCGGCCGGATTCGGCTTGCCGGCCCTGTCCCCGTGATCCGGGCTCACCGGCTGAAGCTCCATTTTTTCCGTCGCCGCCAGTACCGTGCGGCAATCGACCGGCCGTGGGGTCGAAGCTTTTCCGGCAGCGGTCTGCCCATGGCGATAAAATATCCTCGGCCGGTTTCCCCGCGGCCGTTCGAGCCTGTCTTCAATGGCCCTCAAGACCAGTTCCGGGTCGATATCCTTTATACAGTGGGTCCGGCTGTAACGGCAGTTCCAGTTGCATCCGAAACAGTCCAGAGGATTGCAGACCACGGTGGTTGTGGGACTGTAGGGAAAGAAACGTCCGAAATGGCCGCCTCCCACCACTACCACGTTGGCAGTGCCCACGCTGCAGGCCAGATGAGCCAGGCTGGTGTCGCAACCGGCCGCCAGGCGAACGCCGGACAGCAAGGCAGCTGCCTGGAAAAGGCTCGTCCGGCCGCAAAGATTGGCGGCCTTTTCCTCCAATCCGGCAAGCTGCCTGTCTGCAAAGCGGCGGTCTTTTTCAGCCCCCAGGGCAATCACCTTGAAACCCCGGCCACAAATAGTTTCGAGAACCTGATTCCATTTTTCAAAATCCTTGAAAGCCAGCCTGGAAGCGGGAAAAAGGGCCAGGGTCCTTCCGGGGTCAAAGCCGTTGGCGCGCAGCCAATCTTGCGCCCAAGCCATTTCAGCCTTGCCTGGAACCAGCTTGGGCTGCAGGACTGGCGGCTCCTCGATTCCGAGCTGCTCCAGGAACCGGGCGTGGCGTTGAAGCTCGTTGAGTGCGGCATGGCCGGGATCCAGCAAGTGGGTATAACCAACCCTGCGCTCGTTGCGAAATGCGATCCTGCGCCTGATAAACTCCAAACCCGCAAGGTCGGATATTTCATGGACACTGTATGTCGTATTGACCAGCAAATCCGGCTTTTCGGCCCGCAGCCTTTCCAGGAACCCGGCATACTCATGTTTGTCTTTCCACCTGTGCTCATCGGGGATTTCAATTACCTTGTCCACGTGCGGGCTGCGGCGGTAGAGGGGGGCTGAAGATTTCTGGCAGACCACGATTGTCCGCGGCCGGCCGAAAAACCGGACCAGCGGTGCGATCATCGGCAAGGCCAGGATGCTGTCTCCGATGGAATCGGTCCTCAAAAAGACCATGCACTTTACCGGCTCGAAGCGGGCTATTGCAAAGCCGAACTTCTCGTCGTCTTCTTCCAGCAGTTCAAAGCGCGGATCGGCCTTGATGGCCTTGAGGGAACGATGATGCTTGCAATGGTGAACATCGTCCAGGACCAGGTGGCAGGGACCCTGGAGCCGGCTGCGGACCAGTTCGAATTCCTGGAAGCCCAGGTGGCCGGCGCTGTCCAGCAGCACGAGGTCGGGCCTGAAATCGCAATCCCGCAAAGCTTCTTCGAGCCTGCCGTCAGGAACATCGAAGTCGGTTTCGGCAAAGTATTTCCGGCTGCGCACATTGTCCGGGTGGTCGTAGTAGATATCCCCGGCCTCTTTTTGGTCCACGAACCGGCGCTGGATTTCTTCCATCCGGGGCAGTTGACTGCGGCTGATACTCAATCCCAAAACGGCTTTTATCCGCATGCGGTTTTCTTGGAAGTATTGATCGGCCCGGCGATGATAGGCGGGGTTGACCTCGATGGTCGTAAAGTCGGCTTCGATCCCGGCATTCTTCAAGGCCTGCCAGACGATGGTGGTCGTACCCCGGCCAAGGTAGGTGCCGGTTTCGATTATCCTGCGCGGCCGCACCTTTTTTACCAGCCTGGCGACGGCCTTCTCAAATGCGCCGCCGCGACAGACGCTGATGTCACCCCCCTGTTGCCCGCGGCGCAGATCGGCCAGGAATGCAGGCAAGAGCAACTTGCCCGCTTCGGCCTTCCAGTCGTCGGCCCAGGCGTCCTTGCCGGCCCAGGGCAGGTACTCGGCTACCCTCAGGCGACCCTTGGTGCCGTTCAGCCGCTTCCACAGCCGCACCGCTTCCCGGTAACCGTAATAACTTTCCTTGAAACGCACCTGGGATTCCAGAACGTAGGCGTAGTGCTGGAAAACGATGCCCTTTGCAAGGGTGACATCCCTTGAAAATGGATTTAGCAGCCCCACGTTTCTGCCCCGGCCGTCCACCAGGCACGGGGGCTCATGGGAGGTCCAGCGCATCCCCGGTTGATAGCGCCATACCCGCAGCCAGTCGAAAGGCCCCGTGGCCCAGGTGTTCATCGAAACAACGTACTTCAGCGGTCCCAGGAAATAGTGGCAGTGGAAATAGGCGGCTGTCTTTTGCGGATCTTTTACAAACAGGTCGCGCATTTTCACCAGGGCATCGGCCGTCCAGAATTCGTCCACGTCCACCTGCCACAACAGACAGGCTTCTTGGATACCGCCAAGCGGCGCGTTTACCATCTCCAGCTTGCCATCCCAAAACTTGCCGGCGGGTTTGCGGTAGAGGCTTATCCTGTCCGGGTACCCGGCCGCGATCCGCTCCAGGTAGATATCGGTGCCGTCGCGGCTGCGGCCGTTAAGATGAAACCGGGAGCTGATCTTTCCGCCCAGAGCCTTGCTCCAGGCAGTATCCTTTACAAGATCGGCCACGCCTTCGATTATGTGCCAGTGCCACCTGAAGGGCAGGGATTGGAAGACGCCGAGGTGGTAACGAATAAACGGCTCACCGTTGAGAACGATGGTGAAAAAATGCACCGGCAGTTGTTGATCCAGGCACTTCTTGTCGTCCCACCTGGTCACTGGATGGCGCCGACCTTCGGACTCGTTGCTTGAAACAGTCATGTCATCATACCCATTGCCCAGGTTTTTGCAGGTTCGGATGCCCTTAGCAGGTCTGCAAAAAGCTGCGGATAGAGCCTGGGCAAGCGCAGAAAATTTTTGGCCTGCTCCACCAGGCCGTCTTTTGCCAGGCAGATACCATGCTCTACCAGGCGCATCCCCGCCCTGCGCAACCGACCCGCATCGGTCTCCACGGCCGCGGCCTTGTGAAACCCTTCCAGGGCCTTGTCCCAGGCCCGGCAATTGCAATAACAGTTGACCAGCCAGGTGGATACCCCGGCCAGGGCACTATCCCGCA
>JALVRI010000323.1 GCA_027031325.1 Desulfobacteraceae bacterium | reverse complement strand
TCATCGGCCGGATCATCCCCACGGGTGTGGGGAAAAGTCCTTGCCCAAAGCCTATCGACTGAATCACGGCGGATCATCCCCACGGGTGTGGGGAAAAGGCCAGGTCCATTGTCGGGCCTTCGCCCCGGAACGGATCATCCCCACGGGTGTGGGGAAAAGGCCTGTTAAATTATATGTTGAACTCAAATATTCGGATCATCCCCACGGGTGTGGGGAAAAGCCTTTATAGCTTCACGAAAAGTTCTAAATTCTCGGATCATCCCCACGGGTGTGGGGAAAAGAGCGATGCCGTCCCGGCTTGGCACGTCATAGACGGATCATCCCCACGGGTGTGGGGAAAAGTTGTCTCCCAAGTGCAAGGTTTTGCGCAAGGGCGGATCATCCCCACGGGTGTGGGGAAAAGTGGCGTCGTAATAAAGCCTGACATTTTGTGCGCGGATCATCCCCACGGGTGTGGGGAAAAGTATTTCAACGTCAATAGCCTTCAGGCCGTCATCGGATCATCCCCACGGGTGTGGGGAAAAGTGTAGGTCCCACTGTGCACCTGTTCGGTTGATCGGATCATCCCCACGGGTGTGGGGAAAAGATCTCAAGCCCCACCAGGTCGAGCAGGTTGACCGGATCATCCCCACGGGTGTGGGGAAAAGCAGGGCGTGCGGCTGGAGGATATTGGTAATGCCGGATCATCCCCACGGGTGTGGGGAAAAGAAAACATCACCGGTTCGATCCCAGACAAAGTGCGGATCATCCCCACGGGTGTGGGGAAAAGCCTTTTCAAGCGCAGCAATGGCCGCTGTCGATCGGATCATCCCCACGGGTGTGGGGAAAAGAAACGTTTTTATAATCCGGAAGTATTTTTCTACGGATCATCCCCACGGGTGTGGGGAAAAGAGGGCCGGGTAATTGAAATAGGAAGCGATCTTCGGATCATCCCCACGGGTGTGGGGAAAAGTAATAATGTCTTCTATATACAGTGCGACATCTAGGATCATCCCCACGGGTGTGGGGAAAAGGCCAAAGTCCTGAGGCTTAAAATTATCATAACACAAGATGTTGTGTATTCAAATTGTCAAAGAACAAGTTGGTCGATTACACGACTTATTTCCGGTTTTCTGAATTGCGGCAATTCCATTTTTAATGGATATTGTTGAACTGAAAAGCTGAAACATTTTTCAGCCAGCAGTACCAAATTCCAGGTATCCAGCGCATTGTAAAAAAGAAGCCTTTCCAGGCAGCCTAAATTACCGGCCTTGTATTCTTGCCATAACCTGACGGCATCGCTTCCATTAATTTCGCCTATTTCTGCAGGTCGCATAATCGACAATGAATGTTCGATCTTTTTCTGTCCGCCCTGATAACCATATGCTTTGAGGGCAAACATCAGATCAATATGGGCCGCCTTCAGCGAGAGTTTGAACATGCGCTGTAAAAAAGGCAGGTCGAAGCGTGTGCCATTGAAAGTCACAATGACATTAGCCATTGGAAGAAGCGAGAGTATTTCTTCAAGGTTTATCCCCCTGACGAAAAGATGCATCTTGCCATCAAGGTAAAGCGCGGCTGTGGTTATCCGGTCGTTGCGGGAAAGTCCTGTGGTTTCCAGGTCCAGAAAAGCAGCCGAGTTGGCGAAATTCGACAGCAGCCTTACTTTGTGGGCCCAGGGAAGGCGCTGAAAGAACCAGTCGGCAAGGCCGGCTGCCAAGGCAACGCGGGCGTGCCGGATTTCCCTTTTCAGCTCACGCGCTTTTTTCTCTGAAAACGGCAGGCGGTCTGTCCTGGAGGCCTGGTCCCAGTTGAGAATGCCGCTTTTCCAAAGTGTACCTTCAGCCCCCTGGCTTAGACCGGCAAGTCCGACAAAGGTTTTGGTCAGCACTGTTTTTCACCTTCAGCCCATTTTTCGGCAACCAGGGTCAAACCGCTGCGAAGTACCGGCCGGCGATGGGTCGGACCGCTAAACTCAATCGCAAAACCCTGGCTTGAATTGTCATCAAAAATCACCAGCATGCCAAGACCCTGGGCGTTACGGCGGATGTATTCCAGGGTTTTTTCCCGGGTTCTGCGATTGACCGAACCTACAAACACGTTCGGTTTAGGTTCGATAAACCAACGTTTTAGCATTCCTCTTATGGCAGGTGGGGTATCATTGCAGATTATTACGGTCATTTCCGAACACCTTTAAGCAATTTGTGGTGTTTTGTCCTGTCGCTGCCAATCCTGGAATGGCAGCCCAGCAAAAGCCCGGATCATTTTTTTGGTCATACATCAAGCAGCCTTTCGATGTCCCCGGGCATTTTGCGAGCAAGGCGCGTTCTTTCGATGTAAAACTTCAGCCGGGCCAGTACATCCTGCTCGCTTGCCTTCGGGTTGAGGCTAATGGTTTCAAAGGCGGCCTCAAGCGTGGTTTGAGGCTTGTAGATGTCAGCCATATCGAAAACAAAGGGGATGGTGCCGGCCGAGTGGATGAAACCGAGCTGGGGAAGATAGCCCAAGGAACAGACAATGGCGGTGGTAAGGGCGTAAAGGGCGGCATTGGCAGCCGAGATGGCCCGGTTGATATTGTCCGCCAGGCACCAGTTATCCGGATTGTAGTTGCGTCCTTTCCAGGAGACTCCGTACTTTTGCCCCATTCTGGCATAAAGGGCTTTTACCCGTTTACCCTCCATACCCATCAACTTTTTTATGGTGGAACCGGCGACGGCTTGTTCGTCACCGAAGCGCATGACGAACATTTTCTTGGCCACCGCCGTCCGCTTGGCTCGGGAGGCATGGACGGCGGCTTGGTGGCGGGCACGGCTGTTGTCGTGGGTGGGAGTGGTGCCGAAAGCATAAAAGCGCATTGCTTCGGCCCCCACCCAGCAGACCGGGGTGTTGGTTTCCGCGCAGGCCTTCATGGCAGCATGGGTAACCGTAGTGCCGGGACCAAGCATGATGGCACTTACCGTGGCCACCGGGATGCGGATCACCGTGCGGTCGGCGCCGATCCACTTTACACTGGAATCGTCAACTTCCAGCCGACCGTGTTCCAGCAAGACAGGCGTCCAGCGTTCCTTGGCAGGAGTAAGGGTTTCCAAAGGCGGTTTTTCGAAAATTGGCATGCTATTTACTCCACTGCAATTCGCCGGGGCCTGAACAGGCGCTTGCTAAAATCCAAAGGAAAATCCATCAGGGTCTCGGTACCCTCTTCCAATTTATCGACTTCTTTTACCACGCGCTGAGGCTTGTGGCCGGCCAGGGTTTGAAGCCGTTCCAGGGCCTGTGCATGGGTTGGGAAGCTGCCCTGGAATACGGGTGCGGCCGGGATACAGCTTTTACGGCCAAGCCAGATTCCCCAGCGGGGGTTGACAAGGGCTGCAGCAAGTTTCCCGCCAAGATCGGCGGGACATTCGACCACTACGCCAAAACGTGAAGCTTGCAGGTACTGACGACGGCTGACCACCGTGACACCCGGCTTTTCCTTGGCCGTCGGATTTCCGTCTGTTTTGACGACTATGTTTTGAGGGTTCTGCTTGTGGTTCCAGCCTCCGCCGATGGTGTGGAAATCTTCCAGCAAGGGCCCCTGGCGGAAAGCGTAAATGGTAATTGCCATCCGGCTGAAAATTTGCAGGCCCTGACTGTCCCGCCGGTCGATACCCATGGCCGCAGATAGCATGCCCACAAGGCCGCTGCGCGTGGGATGGGCCAAGGTCGTTCTTTGGTCGAAGCGGCTCTGGTAACCCCAGGACTGCAAGGGCCCATCGAGCCAAAGGGCAAGGTAGCCCGGATCACTTTTCATCAGATTTCCTCCAGCAGTTCCTTGATAAAATTCGCCATGGTTTTTTCAGGAATTTTCACCTCTTTTCCCTGTTTTAGGTCGTATGTTTCCTTGAGTTGCTTCCAGTGTCGCTCCAGGGCCTCGACGCTTTTTTCCAGGTAGCCTTTTTGGCTTCTTACAGGTTTTTCAAAAGCGTTGGCAAGAGACAGGGGCTGTCCCGTACGCCTGAGGCCGAGAACATAGCCCGGCAGGTTATGGCCGAACATGGAGTTTTTCCGGGCCTGGGGAACCGCAGTGATGGAGGCTTTCAGGAAGGTTTCCACCACCGATTTGAATTCCTGGGGGCTCAATGCCGACAAGTGTTCTTCATCCCTCAGCAAATCCAGGTTCAGTCCTACATAACGGTAGTAGCAGGCCGAGTTGAACTCGAGAGTACCGATGTGACCGGCACCTTCCTCTCCGGCTGGCTGCAGGTCGTCCACGGCGCTGAAAAAGTCGATTTCATTGGCCGCGCAGTGAGTGGAAAGGGCGTGACTGAACATGCCGGCCCCTTCAACCATCAGGCTGTGATCGTCTGCCACCATGCGGCCGAAAATAGCGATATCGGCTGCGTCCTTGACCTTGGCCGCAAGCTGCTTGGCAGCTTTGGAAGCCATGGTGTTCAGGGTGCTTTTCTTCTTGCCTTTTTTTGTTTTTGGTTTTTCTTTCAGGGCCTTTTTGTAGTCCTGGGCGAGGATCGCATCGACTACCGCCGCAAGTTCTGCGGGAGAAAAGAAAAGCAGGGTTTTGACATTGCCTTTTTCAGGATCGTCGAGCTTCTTGACGATGGCTTTAGTGATTAGCTGGGCAAGTTCAGCAGCCTCGGATTCATTGAGGCCCTTTTCGCCGAAGGCCTGCTCCAGGTATTTAACCACATACCTTGTGCGTTGGCCCTGGAAAAACTCGCCGTTTTGGCTCTGCTTGGCAGCCAGGCGGATAGCTCTCTTCCAGCTCTGGCTGGATACCCGTGCCCGCGGACAACCGCCGAAAAAGGCCGTTTTGGGTGCGCCCACATCGTCGCGGTTGAGGCAGGTGACCGGGAAACTCTGCAAAATGTGAAGTTCGATGAGGTCCATGTTTTTCTCTCCTTTGATTTAGCATATTGGTTGAAGCATAAGCAATCCGAAGCCGAAGGCCTTGGCCGGGCCGATTCCCTTTTGAAAGGCCTTGCGGAACAAAGCGCGGTCGAAGACTTGGAGCAGGCCGCTGAACTCGACGCTGACGTGCTTGCCCCGCCGGCCGTTGCGGATGAAATAATGGTCCAGCGGTGCTCCGACCAGCAGGGTCTGGTCATTGATCCTGAAACCTGAAGCGGACGCCTTGCGATGAATCCATTCAACCAGGCGGTCTTCGGCGTAAATCGCCAGCCGGCGACGGTCAGAGGCCCGGCGCATGGTTGGATTTGCCCTGAGGTTGAAAAGGTAATGGCTGTGTTCTGTAAAACCGGGGGCCACCTGCTTGGTTTGCCAGGTACCCCATTCAGTTGCTTGAGGTTTGCGGGGCGATAGCAAAAGGACCCTGAAACCTGTTCCTTGCTTGTCCACCCGGAAAAGAAAGTCGCGCTTAGCGGATTCGGGTCCCGGAAAGGCCTGCCACAACAGCTTGTGCCAGCGGTAGGCATCGTGGATTTTCATTAGCGCTGCCTGATTCAGACCGACTTCGATTTTGGTCAGAAACAACATGGTATTCATTCTCCTTGTCCGGCAGATTGGCTGGCATCTGTGCCCCAGTAGGCCGCAGCCCATGCCAGCTTGACTTTTTCGTCCCAGTAGAGCAGATCGTAATAGAGCCTTTCAAGGTTGATGCCGATTGCCTTGCGGCTGGCTGCCCGGATAATGCCCGGCAGTCTTTCGCAGACCTGCCGGGCCGTTGTGCATGTGAGCAGGCGCCTGAAGCGGGCCTCGAAACTCTTGAGGGCTTCGTCCGGTTTGCCCGAAGCGCCCTGCACGGCTAGTTGGCGCAAGGTGGTCCCAAGGTTGCCGGCTTGCGCGCCGCTGTGAGACTGGGTGGCGAAAGCTCCTGCAATGGTTATGAAGATTGATTTGCGGCGCTGATCGGTAAGGTCGCACCAGGGGGCAACATGTGGCCAGGCCCGGTACTCAGTGCCGGGACTGAATCCGTGGCGCAGGTCGGCCATTATACCCCGGTCATGACAATGGCTTTCCAGGTAATCCAAAAAAGCCTGGATTTTGGTCTTGGAGTCATCCATTTGTTCTCCTCCGGCTGGGTTGGTTAGAAGGTTGACTTCATTCTTCAAGTTTCTTGAGCCTCAGTTCGGCCAGGCCGGCGGCAAAAACCTGGATTTGCCTGGCCGAAACGTGGGGACAGCTTTTGCTGTAGGCCATTTCCATCGCCCGGCGCACAAGAGGGTACCAGGTGTCGTTGAGGCTTGCTACCTGATTTGAGGCCGTCTCCACCAGGAGGTTGTAGTGGGAGTCGAGCTCGGCCCAGTATATAGCGCCGGCTTTGCTATAAGGGATAGCCTTGGTGTCACGCTGAAAGTTTTTCCAGTATTGTCCGATTGCTTTTTTCAGTAACTTTTCGGCCTTTCCGGCAAGCTCAACCCCGGCCTTATATCTGGCAAGGGCGCTTTGTTCGAACTGAGCCACGGGCAGAGTCAGGTTCCACTCAAGCAGGTCGTTGAGTTTGGCTGCGGTTGCCCCTGTTTCCAGGCCACCGGACCAGATTTCGATCGCAGTGGTATTAAAAAGCGAACAAAGGCGCTTGATCCGGGCAAGCGGCAGGGCTGCCTGTTGATGTCCTCCCATATCGGCAAGGCTTATGACCGAGCCCAGGTCGCGCCAGATATGCCTGGAGGAAGAAACATTAAGGTAGGAATGTTCTTTTTGAAATTCTATCACTGTTGCGAAAGGATTCCTGAATCCCGGCAACTGCTCGATTTTAAAACTTTCAGGCGGCGGACCGATGATACACAGTCCCTTTTCGCCGGGCAGAATACGCACCAGGCGCGACAATGGCACCAGCCGTCCCAGGTAAGTGGTGGTGGCGTTGGAAATGGCCTTTTTGTCATCGGGGCCGGCGGGAAACCGCTCCCAGACCGGCCGCCCCCAGGTCAGGTTGGGCAAGTTGTCCAGGCTGGCTGTGGGGCCTTTTTTACAGATCAGGTTAAGCCATATGGTGGCCAGCAGGCTCTCCCCCCTGATAAAGGTATGCATGGTCTTGAGTGCCGGGGCCTGGAAGGTAGAGCCATTGAAGGTTTGACCCTGCCAGATGGCTTGACCCACCTTGCCGCCGGGAGAAAAGTTCAGCAGGCAAAGTAGATCCAGGGCGGTCTGAGCCGGTGGTGGTATTTGGTCGCGGTCTGCCAGGTCGCGGGCAAAATGGATACTGGCGCTGCCGCCGAAAGGTGTCCGGCAGTCAAGGGCCTTGAGGATTTTTTTGCCTTTGGGATCACATTCCAGGTCACCTGCCTGCATGAAGGGCCGGCTGCCGGTCAGATCAAAGCTCTGTCGCTTTTGGGCAAGGTAGCTGCGGACCTCAGGCTGGATTGCCTGGCGGCATTGGAGCCAGTCTTTCTCGGTTTGGGGCCCGTCAAGGGCTGTCTGGGCTATGCAGATAAGCAGCTGCAGCAGGGCTATGCGCTGGGCCGGGTTGACAGCCAGGTCGCCGATACTTTCGGCCTGGTGGAAAAGGTCTTCCAGGCTTACCAGGCGGAAATCCTGGTTGAAGTCGATTACCGGTATCCATTGATCGGTTGCAAGATTCATCAGGGATTTCCTTTCACCATTGGAAACGTTGGGTGTCAAAAACATCGAGCTCACCAAGTTCCTGATCATCGTCCGGGTGCAGTCCCCCGCAAGAAAATCCACTTGCCCGCCAACGCAGTCCGTGGACCGGGTCATATGTGTAGCCGGTGGGACGGCCTGAAAAAGTCACCCGGCCGTCTTTTTGCGACCATTCAAGGACAGGTACGGTTTGGTAAAAAACTCCCCGAAGCCAGGAAGGTGTTTCCAGCGCACCGATCCTTGCCAGGCGCCAAGCCGGCATGGAAAGCAGGTTGGAATGCAACCGGGCCATGACCCTTTTGTCTTTCAGGCCGGGGTAAACGGTTATTTGCTCACCGTCGAGCAGCCGGATCGTAGTGCGCCGGTTTTGGTGAACTGTAGCGGCTGTCAGCAGAACATCAACCATGGGAATATCACTGTAGCGGGTAGCCGGGTTTTGATTATCGTCCATCACCGGCAAACTGTTGACCGAGGAAAAGGTGGCCTGGGCGTATTGGCCAAGCTTTTTCCTGAATTCCATGAGTTGGGCGTGCATCCGGCTGACAAAAGAAGGCTGATCAGGAGGGTCACTGTAGGTTTCTTCCAAAAGGTTACGGACGTTTTCCGGCAGGCTGATCTCATCCCTGGAAGCAAAGACTTGGTAAGAGCGCCACAACAGGTAGGGGGCATACACCAGGCAGTTGGCCCGGCCAAGGGCCTGGACTGCGTTTTCCAGGCAATCTGCCTGCTGGACGGCACCGGCAAGGATAAAGGTTTGCGGCCGGCTACATGGCCTTTTGGGGCGCTGATGGCGCCATTGACGTCCCATGCGCTGCAGGAGCATGTCGGTGGGGCATAGCTCGCTGAAAATAACATCGGCGTCTATATCTACGCTTTGTTCTACAACCTGGGTAGCCACAAGGACGCAGCCTTTAGGGCGGCAACCGCTTTTGCCAAGCAATTTTATCCAGTGATCTTCCAGGGATGCCCTGGCAAAAGCCGGAAAACGCGAATGCAGCAGGCCTAGTTCAAATTCTTCCGCGGCCCGCTCGGAAGCCAGGGCATCATACCACCGCTGGGCCTTATCAACCGTGTTGGCGATGCAGACAACACATTGTTCACGGCGAGCCAGCTCAGCCGCCCGATAAGCCAGGCTGGAGGGCGACCAGGAGCGGACATGGATTCTGTACTTGCGCGAAGGCGGACTAGGCGCCGTCGTGAAACCCGGCTTGCCGCCCGGCCTGCTGACGCTGACCAGGGGATAGGGGTCACGGGAAGCATTTTCCCCGGGGCCGCGGCAATTTACCTGCAGCAGTTGGTTGCGGCGCTGCCTGGTCAAAGTGGCTGAGAGCACCATGACCGTGCAGCCCCAGTCGAGCAGGTGGTTTATCATGTGTTCCATCAGGGTACCGGTATAGCCGTCGTAGGAGTGGACTTCATCCAGAATGACAACCTTGCCGGCCAGGCCGAAAGCCCTTACAAAAAAATGTTTGACCCGCATGACGCTGAGAAGGGCCTGGTCTATTGTGCCCACCGCAAAGGGGCACAGCAGGTTGCGCTTGCGTGGTGTGAACCAGAGGCCGCCGTCATCTTCGGTTTCGTTTACCTTGCCATGGATAAATGTTTCCAGCCAAGCGTTGCCGTGGGCGAGCCGTAGGGGAAAAGAACCCTTGCTTATCCTGTTCAGGAAATCCGACACCCGCTCGTGGATCTTGTCGCTTGTGAGGCAGGTCGGCAGGCCGAAGTATATGCCGTTGTTGCGGCCTTTTTCTATCAGGCGGTAGGCGGCAAACAGGGCGGCCTCGGTCTTGCCGCTTCCGGTGGGCGCTTCCAAGATATGGAGCCCAGGCTCGGTGGCGGACAGGTAAAAGGCCTGCTGGGATCGGTGGGGTTTGAAACCAAAGACCTGTTGAAAATCCAGGCCGGGCCTGAAGGCCGGTTCTTGCCAGCCGCAGGCCCTGACAGCTGCTACGGCATTATTGACAAGCGTCTGCTTGTCTTGGCAGAAGCAGTCGCAGGGGAAGAAATCTTCGTCGGACCCAATCCAGTCAGCGCAGGTGACCAGCCCTGCGATAACCGGCCAGAGCTTTTCAGGGAACCGGCAGTGAAGGCTGAGACCGCACTTGCTGAAAAGAGAATCAATAAGTTGCCTACGTTGCAGTGCCCAAGACTTTCCTCCGAAACGGGGTCCTCTGTCTTCCAGGCTGGTATCGATCGCCAGTTTGCCATGGTGGGCGCCTGCCACCAAGGCAAGGGGTAAGGGATAATTGTTGTGGCCAAAGTAGCTGTTGATGGCCGCCTGGCCGATGGCCGCGTGATTGGTTTCAAAATTGGTATTGGGCAGGCGTGCTAGGTCAGAACATGATTTTTCAAGCAGGGCTTGAAAGTATTTTTTCTGAAAACCAGGCGAAACCTTGCCTACGTCGTGAAGGGCAGCCGCCACAAGGGCCGGTTCGGCAACGGCCTGTCTGATTTTGGCGGGGAGATATTCCAGCAGGGCACGGGCTACGGCCCAGACGTTGCAGCAGTGCTGTTGGACGCTGATTCCTGGCTTTCCGGAACGGGTCGTTTTCGCCCTGCATTGATCAAACGGGATGTCAGGAATCTGTTTTTCAGTGGTGTGCCTAAATCTTGGCATTTAAAATCCTTACTGGATTACCAGCCGGCGCCTTTCAAATTAGAAGTAGACTTTCCTGAATAAGAACTTTTGGAAAAGAGGAAATATACAGATAATATCAAGGTAAGCTAGAATTGTAAATTGAAACCGCCTGGGCCGTATCATTGCAGCCAGGCTCTTGCTGGTTAATGGCTGTGGTGTTTTTCATTCCTTGTCTGTTGAACCCGGATTATGCACTTCAAATGCCTGACAAGAAATTAGATTGAATTATTGCATAAGCTTGGATGTATTTGTTCCTGTCCGCGCCTTCACCGGCAAGGTGAAGTTCCATCGGTGAAAAATCCTGAGGCAGTTGAAGCCGCAAGGGGCTTGTGATTTTACCGGATCCGGGTTGCATATTCTCAAGTTAAAGTTTTCGCCCAAGGCGACATTCGAATAGCTTTGGGCCTAAGCCCGGTGGCTGCCTCGATAGTTGTATTCAGTCCGGCTTTGGGCTAAGATGGCCGTAGTCGGAAAGGCCCGTCCGCAGATCATACGCCTTGTTTGAAGCGGAAGATTGAGCACCCGGCGGTAATGAAAGAGCTGCAGGACAACGGCGGTTGGCCGGCAGCCCACCTGTTGAACCGCCGGTTCCGAATATGGCAAGGAAATACCGTTTTCAAAACCAAAAACCTTGACTTGCGAAGGTAACCGTTGACCTATTAATTTTCATGGGAGGTATAAAATGTTGAAACTGACCTGGTACAGCCATGCCTGTATTTTGGTGGAAAGCCCCAAGGCCAGAATTCTTGTCGATCCTTTTCTCAGCGATAATCCCCTGGCTCCGGTCAAGGCCGATGAAGTCGCCGCCGACTTCGTCCTGGTCTCCCACGGCCATGGAGACCACCTTGGCGATACGGTCAGCATCGCCAAGCGCACCGGTGCCACGGTGATATCAAATTTCGAGATAGCCACCTGGTTGCAAAACCAGGGACTGGAAAATGTGCATCCCCAGCACATCGGGGGCGGCTTCGATTATCCCTGGGGAAGGGTCAAGCTGACCATAGCCCATCATGGTTCGGCCCTGCCCGACGGAAGTTACGGCGGCAACCCGTGCGGATTCCTGCTCTACCTGGAAGGCAGGAAGATTTACCACGCTTGTGATACCGGCCTTTTTTACGACATGCACCTGATCGGCCAGGAGGGTATTGATCTGGCGATATTGCCCATCGGGGACAACTTCACCATGGGACCGGATGATGCCCTGCGGGCGGTTCAATTGATCGCCCCCAAGAAGGTGCTGCCGATCCATTACAATACCTTTGACGTTATTGCCCAGGATCCGCTTGCCTGGAAGTCCAGGGTGGAAGGCGACACCGATACAGAGGTGGTAATCCTGGAGCCGGGGCAGCAAATCGAGCTTTGAAGATCTGCATACGGCAGGTGATTCAAGCCGGATTATGCACTTCAAATGCCTGACAAGTAATTTCATTGGATTATTGCATGCCCTGAATGCCGGGGATAAAATCCTCAGGGCGGGGAGTGAAAGAGGTAGGGGGGCGATGGATTGTTCAGGATTTGCCCTGGCCGAGGTACGGGCTTTCAATAAACCAAAGGCCCTGGAGTAATATCTCCGGGCCTTTGGTTTATTGCCGGATCGGCTTGGAAATTCCATCAGACCTTGAAATGGCCTACCATTTCCTTCAGTTGGCGGGACAGGTCGGACAACTCCGAAGCCCGCAGGTTGACCTGGCTGCTGCTGTTGGCCATTTCAGAAGCCGCCTGGGTGACTTCGGATATTTCTTCGGCGATGGAGCTCGCGGTGCTGGAGTTTTCAGAAACTTTCTGGTTTACTTCGCCGATTCCTTCCGATGCCTGTTGAACATTGTTGGCGATTTCCTTGGTGCTGACAGATTGTTCTTCGACTGCCGTGGCGATGGTGGAGACGATTTCGTTGACCTGGTTGACGATTTCGGAAATATTGCCGATTTCGGTCACCGTGCCCTCGGTGGAACTCTGGATACCTTCGACCCGCTGCTTGATCTCGCCGGTGGCCTCGGCCGTCTGGCGGGCCAGTTCCTTGATCTCGTTGGCAACTACCGCGAAACCCTTACCGGCTTCCCCGGCCCGGGCGGCCTCGATGGTGGCGTTGAGGGCCAGGAGGTTGACCTGTTCCGAAATTTCGGTGATGGTTTCAATCACCTTGCCGATTTCCTGGGCCGCTTGGCCGAGTTCGGCCACCTGCTGGCTGGCGCTGCCGGTCTGGGAGACCGCCTCCGAGGTTATGGCGCTGGCCTTTTCCGTGTTTTCGGCAATTTCATTGATTACCGCGGTCATTTCTTCGGCCGCCGAGGCCACCATGCCCATGTTTGTGGCTGCTTCTTCCATGGCGGCGGCCACCGAGTGAGTGTTGGAGCTCATTATTTCGGCCGATTGGGCCACGTTGCCGGCCTTGGCCGAAGTCTGGTCGGCCCCGGAGGACATGTGTTCTGAAATCTCGGCCAGATCACCGGAAGAT
This sequence comes from Desulfobacteraceae bacterium, assembly GCA_027031325.1. Classification (GTDB taxonomy): domain Bacteria; phylum Desulfobacterota; class Desulfobacteria; order Desulfobacterales; family Desulfosarcinaceae; genus JALVQM01. The sequence goes on along the minus strand of JALVRI010000323.1, from coordinate 2,021 downwards.
TCGTCCAGCTGTTCGGCCTTTTTCTTTACCTGGGCGATTATGCCGCGGACGTTTTCGATGAAGCGGTTGAACCAGTGAGCCATTTCGCCGATTTCGTCCTTGGTCTTGACCTCGAGCTTGCGGGTAAGATCCCCTTCCCCTTCGGCGATATCCTTGAGCATATTGGCGGCTGACACGATCCCGTGGGCGATTTGACGGGAAAAGATGATCACCATGGCGCTCACCATGACCAGGATTAGGACCATGGTGGCGATGATCCAGTTGCGTTGCTCGGCCAACTCGGCCTCCATCTCGGCTTTCTTGCCCGCTATGGCCTGGTTGACATCGTCAAGATAGACCCCCGTACCCACGATCCAGCCCCACTTGTCAAACAGCTTGACATAAGAGAGCTTGGGCACCGGCTTGTCGTATCCGGGCTTGGGCCAGAGGTAGTCGACGTATCCCTCCCCCTTTTCTTTGCAAACTTTAATGAATTCCCTGAATAAGTACTTGCCGTTGGGGTCTTTCAGGTCGGACAGGTCCTTGCCGTTCAGGGCCGGCTTGATGGGGTGCATCACCATCCGGCCGTTGATGTCGTTGATCCAGAAGTAATCCTGGCCGCTGCGCCCGAAACGCAAAGATCCGATGGCTTCCATGGCGTCTTTCTTGAATTGCTGCTCGGCGGCCTCCAGGTAGACTCCCGTTCCGATTATCCAGTTCCAGGGCTTGAACAGCTTGACATAAGAGAGCTTGGGCACCGGCTTGTCGTGCCCGGGTTTGGGCCAAAGGTAATCCACGGTCCCCTCGCCGGCCTGCTTGCAGACGCGTACAAATTCAAGGAATAACTTCTTGCCGTTGGGATCTTTGAAGTTGGACAGGTCCTTGCCGTCCAGGGCCGGCTTGATGGGGTGCATCACCATCCGGCCGTTGATGTCGTTGATCCAGAGGTAGCCCTTGCCGTTGTAGCGCATGGCCTTGACGATACTCTTGGCCGCCTGCTTCTTTTGCTCCGGGTCGAGGTCGCTTCGTTGGTAGATGCTTTCAATCGCCTTGTAGGCCACCTCGACTACGCTTTTGAGCTGGCTGCGATAGGCCTGGGCGACCTTGGCCGGATCGTGGGCCGCCTTGTACTTGGTTTCCAGGATCGCGAAGGTATTGCTGACAAGATCCTTGAGCCTTTCTTTCTTTTCGTCCATCATGGTATGCTGGATTGCTTCAATGTCGGCCTGGCCCCGTTTTTTGAGGTTGTACAGGGAGACAAGTGTGGTACATAACCCCAAGGCGATTATTCCTGTTACCGACAACAGGATCAGTTTCTTGGTCAGGCTCATTGTATTACCTCCTTTATTTGTTCCGGCGCCAGCGTCGTGCCAGGCAGGACGTGATCAGTTTGAAGCGGGCAAGATGACAGACGCCGGATTTTAAATTTTGGCAGGTATAGTAAATCCAGCCTTCTTGATAGGCTTATCGGACCTCATGAAATTTTCTTGAGGTAAAATTGACCATAGAATAGCAGTATCTAACCCAATCGGGTGTTGATGCGGGGAGAGAAAATTGGGGATGGAAAAGCTGTTTGAGCCGTTTCGGCTGGGTGATTTGAAACTGGATAACCGGTTCGTGCGTTCAGCCACGTGGTTGGGGCTGGCCGGTGAAGACGGCCGGGTGACCGATGAATTGATCCGGGCCATGGAGGCCCTTGCCGGAGGACAGGTGGGCCTGATCGTGACCGGCCATGCCTACGTCAGCCCCGAAGGCCAGGCCAGCCCGCGGCAGTTGGGAGTCTGGTCCGACAACCAAGTGGAAGGGCTTTGCGCTTTGACCGAAGCTGTTCATCGCCTGGGAGGAAAGATAGTCCTCCAACTTGCCCATGCAGGCATCTTTGCCCGGACCAGGCTTACCGGCAGGCCGGCCCTGGCCGTTTCAGCAGTGGAAGGGTTTGGTTCTTCCAACCGGAGGATCATTGGAGAAAAAGACATCGAGAGGCTGAAGGCTGACTTCATAGCCGCTGCCAGGCGGGCAGTCCAGGCCGGTTTCGACGGAAT
>JALVRI010000322.1 GCA_027031325.1 Desulfobacteraceae bacterium | reverse complement strand
ACGGACAGAGAGGCGCCGTAACCCTGGATGCTGACGCCCACCAGCCAGCGGGGATCCATTTGCTTCAGATCTCCCATCACCCACAGGGTCCCGGCAGGCTTGAGGGGAACCCCTATCTCAGTACGTGGTACGGCGGGGTTGTGCTGGGTTCCCGGCCAAACCACGAATCCCCGGCCGCCGCCCAGGAAAATGCGCGTTCCCACTCCAATGGTTTTGTAATAAGGATCATTTAACAAAGGGCTCAAGTGACCTGCCGAGCAGTAATTTGCGTTGGCGGCCCTCGGTTTCAGAGTTCCCATGTAGGTATAAACCGTCTTGTTGGTCAGGTTGACCGCACAATTGTAATTCTGGTAACCGTTGCGTGGATTGCAAAGGGTGGCCATGGGTATGTCTTTCAAGGTAAAATGCTTTTCGAACTGCCTGCGCGGATAACAATCGGTTCCATAGGCCACGGCTTTCAAATGAACGGTTTTTCCGGCAACAAGGTCATGGATGACGTGCCCTCCGCCATACCGGAATTCTCCCGGGTAGACACGGTTGAGCGGATCGTCCTCGCATAGTTCGGTTGCTCCTATATAACAATCGACTGCAGCTACCCCGGCATAGGCCGGGACGTTGTTGAGCCATACCTTGGATGCTTTTATACCGGGTTTGCTGTGGCCGAAATTCAGGAAAGCCCCCGAGGAGCACATGGGGGCAAATGTTCCGGTGGTGACTACATCCACCTGGCGGGCGGCCTCCACCGGCCCGTTTTCCTTAACGATATCAATCATCTCTTCGGCAGTTACAACCACCACTTCGCCTGATTTGATCTTTTCGTTTATCTCCTGGTAGGTTTTGTTGATCTTGTAATCTTTACTCATCGGTCGATTATGCTCCCGGCGTAAGCCTTCAGCTTGGAAGTTATGTTATTTTCAACCCACTTTGGGTCCCACCACTGGATCGGATTGACGAAAGTTCCGTCGATCAGCATCGAAAAATGGAGATGATCTCCGCCCGCCAGTCCCGAACGTCCCGTAAGCCCGATTACGGCGCCTTTTTCCACCATCTGTCCGGGCTTCACCTCGATGCTGCTCAAGTGGGCATAGAGGCTGAACAGCCCCATGCCGTGATCAATGATAACCGTATTGCCATATATACCCAGATTGTCACAGAAGACAACCTTGCCCCTGTTGGCGGCAGGAACCTGGCTGCGGGCCACAGAGGCCAGATCCACCCCCATGTGGACCTGGTGATCTATTACCCGGCCCTGGTAGTAATACGTGCGGCGGTCGGCAAAACGCGCCCGCGGCGCGGTGTGGGGCATTCTCAGAAACGGCCCCTGCCACATTATCCTGGCTTCCGATTTCGATGTCACCCTGGTTATGGTCTCATTGTCGGCCTTTCGCATCCGGCGGTTGATCTTCAAAAAGCCTTCGACCAGTTCCCGGGTATCGGCAGCCGGAACACCAAGCAATTCGGAAACCTTTGTCTTAATGAAAGTCGTTGACAATTTTATCTTATCTTTGCGGAACCTCCGCCGGTTTATCCTGTAACCGAAGTCAACTTTGGTCCGGTTACCGGCATAGTCCTCGGCCACCAAGTAAACCCGGGTGTCCGGGGACTGCTGATAGGAAACGGCCACGAATGCCAGATAGAGTGATGGGTCTTTCGAACCCGCCCTGAAGCCCGGAAAAAACTTGTCTCCCACCTGGATTCCACTTCGGGGACACTCCTCACCCAGCCTATACACCACCAGGCCTGCTCCCCCCTGGGCGAAGTAATGGGCTCGGCTGATTACTGTTGCCGCGGGGGGCTTTGTATCGATCACCACCTCTATTTCCTTGTAGTAACGATTGCCCTTGCCCCAGCCTCGCCAGGAATAATCCTCCACCAAGAGACGGATTGTGCCCTTGCCGTCGGTCGTACCGATCGACCTGGGATCGAATTCAAACTTCAGGGTTTGCTCCTTGATGGCCCTTGAAAGGAACATCCCCGGTGGCGGAAAGCGGTGTTCGAAAATGGTTATCTCATGACCGTCTTTCAAAAAGCCCACCCATATCCTGCGCAAACCTGTCCCGCGGTCCCGGGCTTCCAAAGACAGCTGCCGGCCAACCCCAAAAGCAGCACCGGGCAACTCCAAGACAGCTTCCGGTTCGTCACCTTCAAAATGCAAATAGGCGATAACCGTCAAAAAAACCGCAACAAGGGCAAGCGGGACCAAAAGCAATTTTTTCAGTAGCTTATTTTTTTTATCTTTCAAGCAGTTACCATCCTTCAATCAGACTCGAAGCAGCCTTTGACAATAGCAACTAAACCCCTGACGATCAAGGCAAAGTTTCGCAACCGCACTGTTTCCGATCTGCCGTCATGGGGGCAATTCAGGAACCATTCCTGATCGACCTCTAACAGCCTGCTAAATCTATCCCGGAATTTAATAGGGATTTGAAGTGCATAATCCTGGCTAAATGTTCGCTGCTTGACTTTTGATCCTTGGCGGGCTAAAGTCCCAATCATGAACAATATAGTAAAGATAAAAGATACTTGCATAGGCAGGGGGCACCCATTGGCAATCATTGCCGGGCCCTGCGTCATAGAAGATTTTGAAACCACTTTCGAGATAGCCGCTTTTTTGAAGCATCTGGCCGAAGAAAAAGGCATCGGCTGTATTTTCAAGGCTTCTTTCGACAAGGCCAACCGTACTTCGATCGAGTCTTATCGCGGTCCGGGGATGGGAAGGGGGTTGGAAATTCTTTCCAGAATCAAAAGCGAACTTGATATGCCGATCATCTCCGACATTCATGAAGCCGGCCAGGCGGACGATGCCGCCCGGGTGCTGGATGTTATCCAGATCCCCGCTTTTCTTTGCCGCCAAACAGACTTTCTCCTGGCTGCCGCCAGGACAGGAAAAGCCATCAATGTCAAAAAGGGCCAGTTCATGGCCCCCTGGGACATGCAGAACGTGGTCACCAAAATCCGCTCAGCCGGCAACCATGATATTTTACTTACCGAAAGGGGCGCAATGTTCGGATATAACAATCTGGTGGTGGACTTCAGGGCAATCCCCATCATGCAAGCAACCGGATGTCCCGTGGTCTTTGATGCCACCCATAGCGTCCAGCTACCGGGGGGCGCGGGAACGAGTTCGGGTGGGCAACGCCGGCATGCCCCCGGATTGGCCCAGGCGGCGGTGGCTGCCGGTGTTGACGCCGTTTTCATGGAAGTCCATCCTGATCCGGACAAGGCCTTATGCGACGGTCCGAATTCCCTTCCCCTAGACTGGCTACCGGATCTCTGGCAGCGCCTGATAGATATCCGGAACATTGTCAATCAGGCATAACGAAATCGACAGTCCATGCTGATGACTTATTCAACGGAACCAAAAGCCTGCAAGCCTTGCCGAGGCCAAAACATCAAACAATTTTTCAAGCTGCAACTGAATGGGCACGGTCCAGGCGACCCGTCCGGCCCTCCGGAGTTATCCCACAAAAACGGAACGATTGACGACAATGACTGTTAAAAAAAAGAAATTGAGTTCTATCAAGTTGTTATTACTCGATGTGGATGGTGTCCTGACAGCCGGACAGATAATTTACGAAGACGATGGGAGGCAGATCCAGATTTTCAATGTCAAGGACGGTCTGGGCCTTCGTCTTTTGAAAGAAGCCGGAATCAAGGTAGGTATAATCACAGGTCGCAGTTCCCAGGCTTTATTGCACAGATGCGCAAATCTAGGTATCCAAATGGTCTTTGACGGCATCAGGGACAAGCATTCGGCCTTAAAAAAAATCGTGGAGCAAACCGGGATCGCGCTTGACCACATCTGTTTTGTGGGGGATGATTTGCCGGACTTGCCCTTGATGGGCCGGGTAGGTTTGTCAGTGGCGGTAGCCGATGCACACCCGCTGGTTCAGGAAGCTGCGGACATGGTTACGAAGGCCCGGGGAGGGGCCGGGGCCGTCAGGGAAGTCTGTGAAGCCATTCTCAAGGCCCAGGATAAATTTGAAGATTTGGTGGAGCGTCTTTTCGGCAAGGACATTAAAGATGGCCGTGGGTAAAAAAGTTAGCTGGATTCTGGCTTGTGCGGTCCTTGCAATTCTTGGAGCCTTAACCGCGCTCTTTTTAATTTCCAGGCGGCCGGACGGTAAAACGCTGGATGTAAAGCTGTTACCGGATGCCGGAACCCTGATGAGCCTTTCCAATGTCCATCAGACCGCCACCAAAAACGGACGTATCCAGTGGGAACTGAGGGCATCGGCCGCCCGGCTGCTTGCCGGCGGAAAGGCCATGGAGTTGGATGAACCCAAGGTGGGCTTCTTCACTGCCGATGGATCGGAGGTGACTCTGAAAGCCGACCGCGGAAGGCTCAACCTGGAGACCAACGACATCACGGTCGAAGGTCATGTTTCCATAGCCAACAGCCGATATAAACTTACAACCGAGCAGGCTGCCTACCGGCACCGGAAAAGGATAATAGTCTGCGCTCAAAGGGTGAAAATCGCGGGACCGGGTATCCGTTTGAAATCTGCAGAAATGCGCTACGATCTCAAGGCCAACATGGCTTTTTTCGAAGGCCGGATCGAGGGGGTATTGAGTGAAATTCCGGCAATTTAAAAAAATTTTTGTATCGGTTTTGGCAGCCGTCATCCTGATCGGCTGGCCGGGGCTTTCCAACGCGGCGGAAAAAACCGATCAAACACGGCAGAGACCGCCCGAGCCGATAAAAATACACGCCGACCGTTTGACTATCAACGGCAACGACAACTGGGCGGAGTTCACCGGCAGGGTAAAAGTCGTGCAGGGAAAAACTACCATTGCAGCCGAACGCCTTCGGATTTATTATAAAGGCAAAGCGACTGAGGATACGACCGCTGCTCTGCAAGAAGGCGGTAATCTGGAAAAGATAGAGGCCTATGGCAACGTCCGCATCAGAATGGACAACAAGCTTGCCGTAACCAAGAAGGCAGTATATAGTACAGCGGATCAGATCCTGACCCTAGAGGGTGAAGGCTCCCGTCTCCAAAGCGGAAAGGACACAATTACAGGAAAAAAGATAGTATTTTTCAGGCGGGATGGAAGGAA
>JALVRI010000321.1 GCA_027031325.1 Desulfobacteraceae bacterium | reverse complement strand
AAAGAGTTTGAGCAATGGCAACCCATGGGAGTACCCATTGCGCCCTTGATGCACCTTGAAGAACGCAAGGGCAAATTGTCACTTGTGCTGGAAAGGAGCGTGGTGGATCTTAATTCTCCCGCTTTCCAGGCAGTAAAGGCCATGCGCCGCAAGTGGCTTGCCGCCACTGCCGGCAGTGACCATTACCGTCATCCAGGTCCCATCCGTTTCACCGGGGCCAGTGAGGAAGACAGGCCCCTGACGCTATTGATAAATTCTGTGGGAGCCGGGTGTCTTGAACAGCCTGGAGTGTGATCCAGACAGGCAGGTTGGTAGTGATGAAAAGTGAAACCGACGATGCGATTCCCTTTCGTGCCTTGGTGGAATCATTGGTGGACCACGTTTTCATCATTGATGATAACGGCCGCTATCTCTACAGCAACCAGCCGGAAGCCATGTTGACCTGGCCGGCCGGGAAAAGCCTGGTCGGCCGAACGGTGACGGAAGTCTTCACCCCGGAGATAAGCGGCCGGTTCTTGGCGGGCTTCAGGCGGGTCAGCCGCTCGGGACGGGCAGTCAGTTTTGAATATCAGCCCGAAAGTACAGATAATTCCGTACGTTGTGTCAACACAACCCTGTTTCCCATTTACCTTCCTGACAACCGGCAGGTGGTGGGAGGTATCAGCCGGGATGTTACCAGGCAGAAGGATATCGAAAAGCAGCTTGTCCAGTCCCAGAAAATGGAAGCTTTGGGTACCCTTGTGGCTGGTGTGGCCCACGAGATCAACAATCCCATCAACCTGATAATTTTCAATCTTCCCCTGATAGAACGCGTCTTCAGGGATTTCATACCATTTTTGGAAAGGCACCTGGAAGGAGGGGCGGACCAAAGATTCGGCGGCCTTTCCTTCGATTTTCTTAAGGAAAACCTGCCTAAATTGATCGTGGATACCAAGATGGCCGCCGACCGGGTCGCCAGGATCGTGACCGGGCTGAAAGATTTCGCCCAGAAAAGCAATCCGGCGGAAAAGAAACCGGTTCAGATCAACAAGGCCGTCGAAAACGCCATCAGGCTAGGTGGTGCGGCTTTGCATAAAAAAAAGGCCGATTTGAGTCTCAAGCTGGCGCCGGATTTGCCCTTGATCGTCGCCAATCTTCAAAACCTGGAACAAGTAGTGCTGAACTTGGTGATCAATGCCTTCCAGGCCATAGATCACGACAAGGGGCAGGTGGTGGTCGAAACCAGGCTGGCGCCTTCCGGGGATGCTGTCCAGATTGTAGTCAAGGACAACGGGCGGGGGATCAATCCCAGGATGGTAAAGAAAATTTTTGATCCTTTTGCCACTGACCGGCGCAGCGATGGAGGCACGGGACTGGGGCTTTCGGTCAGCTACAACCTGGTCAAGGCCCACAATGGTCATATAACCTTCGAAACCGAGCAAGGAAGGGGAACCGCATTTACGGTAAACCTGCCTCTGGAATCGCCTTACCCATTGTACCGGGTGATGGTGGTGGACGATGATGCTGCTTTTCGCAGGATGTTGAAACAGGCGATTTTACGCAATATCCAGTGTGAGGTTGAAGCCGTATCTTCCGGTGCCGAAGCCCTGATCCGGCTGGGAAGCGACCCGCCCGATGCGCTTGTTCTCGATATGTTCATGCCCGAGATAGACGGCCTTGAAGTCTGTCGCGCCATCAAGAATGAACTTGGCCTGGAAAGAACCAGGGTGCTGATCATAACCGGATTTCCCAATCACCCCAATCTGGCCGAAGCCACCCGGATGGGCTTTTCCATGATATTCCCCAAGCCTCTCAGGCTGAGGGAGTTCATCGAATCCTTGAAAGGATGCCTTCATGGAAAGTATCCCTGAAAATACTCCCATCCTGATCGTTGACGACGATGAAGGCCTCCTGTTTTCGATCAGGGCCGCCCTGCTGAGCGCAGGCCTGCCGGAGCCGGCATTGCTTTCAGACAGCCGCAAGGTCTTGGAACTGGTCAAAGAGCACGGTTTTCACCTCCTCCTGCTCGACTTGATTATGCCCCACCTGGATGGAATGGATGTGTTACGGCAGGTGAAACAGGCCTATCCCGACATCGAGTGCATAATCGTCACCGCCGTGGATGATGTGGAAATGGCCGTAAAGGCCATAAAGTTCGGAGCATACGACTACCTGGTAAAACCGCTCGACCTTGAAAGGACCACCATTACCATCAATCATGCCCTGGAGAGATACCAACTCAAGCAGGGCATCGCTCTTTACGAACGCCCTCCGTCTTTCGATGAGCTGGCCCACCAGGAGGCTTTTGCGGCCATGGTCGCCGAAGACGAGTTGATGGCCTTGGTTTTCCGTCAGGCCGAGATATGCGCGCGCAGCGACTACAATGTCCTGATAACGGGCGAAACCGGGGTGGGCAAGGGGATGCTTGCCAGGATAATTCATCGCCTCAGCAGGAGAAGTGAAAAGCCCTTTGTTCAGGTCAACATGCCGTCTTTTGCTCAGGGCCTTTTCGAGGATGAATTTTTCGGACACGTTCGCGGAGCATATACCGGGGCTTTCAAAAGTAAGAAGGGATTTTTCGAAACCGCCCTGGGGGGAACACTATTTCTGGACGAAATTACCGAGCTCGAGTTGCATATGCAGGGTAAATTGCTCCAGGTCATCGAGGACAAGTTTTTTTACCGCCTGGGCAGCACAGATGCGGTCAACGTTGACGTCCGCCTTGTTTCGGCCTCCAACCAGGATGTCAAGGCGGCCGTTTCTTCCGGCAAATTCAGGGGTGATCTTTATTTCCGGCTGAATGAATATCACATTCACATCCCCCCTTTACGTAAACGGACCAAGGATATCCTGCCCCTGGCGCGCCATTTTTTGCATATTCACAGCATGCGTAACGCAAAGTCGATTACCAGGATGGAAGAGACCCTGGAAAGAGCTCTTTTGGGATACGATTTTCCCGGAAACGTTCGCGAACTTGAAAACATGATCGCGGCAGCCGTTCTGGCTGAAACTTCATCCACCCTCAGGCTGGCCTCGGTGCCCTCCCTCAGCGGTACTGCCGCCGGTGAAAGGGAAATCGAAAGCCCTCTCCTTGTCCCTTTGGATCAGGTAAAACGGCGGCACGTTGAACGGGTACTGGCTGCAACCGGTGGGAACAGAACCAGGGCCGCCAAGATACTCGGCATAGGTTTACGCACCCTCCAGCGTTACATCAAAGCCTATGGCCTTCAGAATCGGCCATCTTGACCTTCAGGTGCGTCAAATTGGCCGTATTTGCTATCAATTTGATAAATAAAGCATTTCCTTGTGTCCCAGGAATATAATAAGACTTGTGGATGTCAAATTGACGCGGGTGTGGATTTTCAGGCCTGCGCAATACGTTGTTTTGGTACGATCTACCCGGCGATTGCCGGAGTGATTCATTGAAGGATTGAAGGTTAAAAATATTGTTCCTTGCTATGTAAAACAGATTAAAATTACATGCTTATACCTGGCATTGAAATTCTTGCCCCATGGACGCCATTTTCAGGAAAATACAATCCGGTATCCCGGATCTTGTTTTCTATCCTGGTGGTACGGTTCCTGCATTTTAAATATTGAGCAGTATGGTTTGACTTGTGGGTGCGGTCCCCAGGGCCAATAAATGATGGATGGGTGTGAGCAATGGGTGCGCTTTTTCTGGTGGCCGCCCCACAGGCAAGCCTTCTACGTTCTTGCCGCAAGTACGGCGGATTCCTTTATTGCCTCCCCTTGGTCTTCAGTAGCCTTCCCATCCCGGCAAAGTGTTCCGGAACCCCTCCAGAAAAAGTCTGCCCGGATCAACTAGCTGCAGTGAACCGGGGTCTGTGTTTCAAAATTGAGTCGGTTGGACGGGTGATGATTTGAGTGGAATTTAAACCGAAAGTGTTATATTAAAATTATCTATACCGGATCCCCCGGAACTTTTTAAATTTTTGGCGCGATTGACTACAATGAGTTACTCTGAAGCTGTCTTTACGGTCACGGAAACAAAAGACTGTCCCTTTTACCAGAAAGGCGATGAGTTCAGGCTTTCCGGCAACGCCCTATTCCTTGAGCACACCAAAGGTAATAAATTCATCGCAACGGTGATAGTGGATTTGCCTTACAAGCGTGGTGAATGCCGTGACCTTGTGGGCGAACTTACAAAGATACTGGTTAGTTATGAGCGAGTCAGCAGGATACCCGATTGTGATCTGGTCTGTTCCGGATGCGAGGGATTGATAAAGCTGGAATATAGGCAGGAAAGCAACATCGCACTTGCCGAAGACATAAAAAATTACAGTACGGATGCAAATACGATTGCCAGCTTGCTGAGCAACTTTTCTATTTTCAAGACCCTGGGAGAGGAAAATCTCAAAAATTTTGTATCCCTCCTGCGGCTTAAAAAATTTGCGCGTAACGAAATCATTATCAAGAAGGGTGAACCCGGCAAGAATTTGTATATAATTTTGTCGGGTGTGGTGGATGTGGTCGACGAAGAGGGAAATATAATTACCAAGTTACGCAGCGGTGAAGTATTTGGTGAAATGAGTCTCATAAGCGGCGATCCGGTGGGGGCGACTATCAAGGTGGCTCAGTCCACCACCGTCCTATATATAAAAGGTCAAGATTTCCTGAAAGTACTGAACCGCTTTCCTTCACTGCAGATGTATTTCGCCAGGTTGTTGTCGAGGCGCCTGGCCCAGTCCAACATTATGATAACCAAGGAATTCTCATCCGGGATGACCGGCAATTTGGAGCAGATGCCACCGGCGGAACTTTTTCAGACCCTCAACTACAATCAAAAGACAGGTGAATTGAAGATGAACCTTCCCAATGGCCCGGCTTCTGTAGTCTTTCGCAGTGGTGCGGTGGTGAAGGCCGAGTATGGGAACAAGTCAGGAAAGGACGCCTTTTTTACAATCCTGGGAGCATCCCGGGGCAGGTTCACCTTTGTTCCCGGCCTTTCTGACGAACAGATGCGCCTGCCTGAACTGGGAATGTTTATGGAAATGCTCATGGAAGGTTTGCGCAAGCTTGATGAAAATTCAAACTGAGCCGTTAACCCCGGCCTGTTTTTCAACCCC
>JALVRI010000320.1 GCA_027031325.1 Desulfobacteraceae bacterium | reverse complement strand
CGGATTATCGGCTCGGTCCACGGGGTTCACAACGGCAAGATCTGCCGGGCGGCTTCTTTTGCGGGAGGCCAAGACCGGATCGTCAGCGATGTCCTGAGCGGATCGGACATCATGTCATTTTCCGATCAGGTAAGCCTTGCCTGCTGGTTCAAATCGCCCGGCGGCGGGAGCGGCTACCCCCGCCTGATCGAGTTTTCCAACTCCAGCGGTGATTATCACTGGAGCACGGCCATAGCCTACGACACCGACGGCAGCCTGCGAGCCTGGGTAACCAGCCAGTCCGGCGTAAGGGGAGGCCAGATAGATTACGCGGCCGAAACCTACAACGACAACAAATGGCACCACGTCGTCTACACGTACAGCCAGGCCAACGGCGGCCGGCTCTACGTCGATGGCGCCCTCAAGCAATATCGCAGCGACCATCCCACCGGCAATATCCACGATGCCGAAACCTTCGTCATCGGAGGTTACTACCCCAACGGCTCCAATGGCTACGTGGGACTGATAGACGAAGTAATGGTCTTTCAGCGCGAACTTACTGCCGGCGACGTCTCCCAGCTTTACCAACTCACACGTCCCACCTGCCCGGGAGACTGCTACACCGGCCCCATTGCCCACTACCGCATGGAAAACGCTCCCTGGACCGGAACACCCGATGAGGTCATCGATTCCGGTTCCGGCGGCAGTAACGGCAGGGCCGCCCAGCGCGGCAGCGGGACCCTGCCTACCCAAACCGACGCCAGCAGCGGGAAAGTCTGCCGGGCGGGCGTCTTTGCAAGGGTGGATTCGAGCAACGGAGGCTTCCTTGACCTGGGAGATCCTGCTGACGGAGACCTGGACCCGGCCGGCCGCAATTGGACCGTGGCGGCCTGGATCAACTGGGACGGCTCATCCGGTGAAAATATCATCTACAACAAGGAAAACCTGTACGAAGCCCGGGTGGTCAACGGCTACCTCAACTACGCCTGGCGCCCCCACTGGCACTGGGACGGAGGCAGATCCTTCAGCCTGACATCAGGCACCTGGACCCATGTGGCCACTGTCTACGACGGCAATGAGCAAATTCTCTACAAGGACGGCCGGCTGGTCTATTCACGGGCACAGAGCGGAGCTGTGGGCGCCAATTCCAGCCGGCTCCTGATCGGTGCCCGGGGAAACACATCACCCCGCAATTTTTTCGGCGGCATGATAGATGAACTGCAGATCTTCGACCGCGCCCTGAGTGAAAGCGAAATCAAGGCCCTGACAACCGAAACCCATGCCTGCAATTAAACCCGGATTTTGCAGCTGGCGAGTTTGGAGTGCATAATCCGGGATTAAAAAGGCCTTCAGCTGGAACAGCGCCCATGGGGCCTGATTCGGCCTGTAGCCGTCAAAGCCGCCAGGTAGGAAAAAATGCAGGCATAGAAAGCATCAAAGATATTCCAGCCTGTCAGACCGATGACCAGGAAAACCACCGGCCAGGTTGCAAGACCTGCTCCCCACTGGTTTGGATCCCCAAGGGCCAGCCGGAAAAGCCTTACAAACAACCAGCTGAATGCGGCCAGACCAAACATGCCCGTGC
>JALVRI010000319.1 GCA_027031325.1 Desulfobacteraceae bacterium | reverse complement strand
TTGCCCAGGTCGGCATTTACCGTGACAATCTTTCCATCTTCCAGCAGTTCCAGCGCTCTTTCGGCCTGCACCAGCAAGGGAATACCAAATTCCCGGGCAACCGACGCCAAGTGGCCGGCCTGACTTCCTTTTTCTGCAACAATGGCATTCAAGCGATGGATATGAGCAACAAAACGAGGCGCTGCATCGTCTACCACCATCACCGAATCCAAGGGCACATTTGCGATCGACCTGCCTGGAACCATCTTGAATACCGGCCCTGCGGCTATACCGAGAGAGGCAGCAATACCACCTTCCAGCAGCACCGTGCGGCCTTCCTGCTCGAAAACACATTCCCGCGCTTGCAAGACCTTCATCTTTTCTTGCTGCAAAGAACGGGTTTGTAAGAGATAGAGTCTTCCGGTATGGTCATACGCCCATTCAAGATCTTGGGCACAACCGAACTTCTCCTGCAAAACAAGTGCCCAGTTTGCAAGCTGCAAGCAAGCCTGGCGGTCGATCGGAAAATTTTCTGGTATCCTCAGGTCCCTTGCATTACCGCTTTTGACTTGATTGGGATGCAAGGTAACGGTTTCCGGCTTCATGCTGCCATCCACCAATTTCGTACCCAATCCGGGTACCGCAAAAATAGATATCCGCCGGGAAGCATTGCCCGATACGTCGGCACTGTAAACCACGCCGGCAGCCTTGGCGTCGACCATGGCCATAACCAGCACAGCCATCGGCGTTTCACTGTCGGCAAGGCCCTGGTTGATTCTATAGACCAGGGCTTCGGGGCTATAGCGGCTGGCAACAACCTCCAGGTAAGCCTGCCAAAGCTTATCCGGAGGTACACCTAGCAAGGACCTGTACTGACCGGCAAACGACACCTTACCGTCCTCGCCCATTGCGCTGCTGCGGACCGCCAGGAGCAGATCCCCATCGGCCTCGTTTTGTATTTTTTCCAAGTTTGCAGCTATCTCCTTTTCTACTTCCAGCGGAATCCGCGCCTTTTTCAAAAGGGCCACCAATTTATCAGATACCGCCTTGACAGCTGCCGCATCACCAGTGTCCAGTTGCATCAACTGGTTGTCGATCAGAGGCAGGAGGTTGTTGTATTCCAAAAGACTTCCCATGGCGCTGGTGGAAATCGCGAACCCGGCCGGAACTGGCAGGCCCATTGAGGCCGCAATCGCAAGGTTGGTCGCCTTACCTCCCCAAAGAGTGCCTTTACGGGCATCAATGTCGGCCAGGGCGGCGGCATAAGGAGGACCTGTTCTAAAAGGAGGGAATTGCAAAAAATAGCGGATATAACCGTCAAGGCGTCCGAAATATTGCTCCAAATCACGGTACTTTGCCGGAGCTATACGCGCAAGCGCTGCAACCATCCCGGCCACGGAATCAGCCAGCCTCCCATAGTCATGCTCAATCTGCTTGAGATCAATTGCTGTCTGGCGGTGATATACCTCTTCCAGGCGGGCCATCTTGGCATGGGCCAAGCGGTCGGAAGCCAGCAGCTCCATGAAGGCGGAGTATTTTTCCTTCAAAACCGCCCGGGGGGCCACAATTTCCCTGGCCGTTCTTTTGAGTATGTCTGCCAGTCGACCCATGCCACCACCCGCTTTGTCGGTCATAAATGAAAAAGCCTTTTCCAAACATAAGCAGGCAGGCCGGGTTTGGCAAAGCCGGAAAAGCGTTATTTATCAGAGTCTGTGTCCTGAGAGGCTTCCTTTTGCCTGGGCCGGCCGAAAATCCGGGCGCCGATGATACTGATTTCATAGAGTAACATCAGGGGCAGGGCCATCATGATCTGGGTAACGACGTCGGGAGGGGTTAGAATTGCGGCTCCGGTAAAAAAGATCAGGATGGCATACTTACGGTTTTTCTTCAGAAAATCAACGCTTACCAGCCCGAGACGGGCCAGGAAAGTTATGACCAGAGGAAGCTCGAAAACCAACCCGAAAGCCAGGAGCAGCTTGGAGGAAAAACCCAAATATTCCTTCATTGAAGGCATGGGCCGGATGGTTTCGGTGGCAAAGCCGAGAAAAAATTTAAAGCCCCATGGAAAAACGATAAAATAGCCAAACAGGGCTCCACCCACGAAAAAAAGGGTGGAAAGCATTACGATGGGCAAAAGGAGCTTTTTTTCTTTATCGTAAAGGCCCGGCGCAACAAACATCCAGAACTGGTAGATTATCACCGGCGATGCCAGGATAAGCCCGGAAAGGAAAGAAACCTTCAAAAAGGTAAAAAAGGCTTCCGGCAAGCCTGTATATATCAGGGCCTGCCCGGGTTTCATGACTTTTATAAGCGGGCCTACCAGGATGCCAAACAGCTTTTCCTTGAAACCGTACGATAAAACGAAACCGACGCCGACTGCGACAAAACAAACCACAAGTCTCTTGCGCAGCTCTTCAAGGTGAGCCGTAAAAGGCATCTTTTCTTCTTCGGCCGTGTTTTCTTCTACCATGGCAACTCAGCCTGAACCTGGCTTTGCTATCTTGTTTTGTCGACTGCGGCCGGCGCTTACTTCAGGAAAAGTTTACCGCCCCTGCCCCTCAGGCCCATTTCCGGAAAGATCGCCTTCCTGCCGTGATGAATCGTCACTTTGAGAGGCCGGCGGTCCTTTTGCAGCAGCCCCATCCCCGGCAACCCCTTTTTCCGGCGTTGTTTGGCCGTCTGCGTTCATCCGCTCAAAGGCATTCCTTACCTTGCCAAGGTTGGCCGTATGATCTTTCGAAGCTCTTGTTTCCTTTCCGGCCTCGTCAATCAAATCCGCGTTCAAATCGACCGATTGCTTGATCTCCTGCCCCAGTTCATCCAGGCTTTCCTTGACATCCCCCAGGCCGGTTTCCCGCTGAATGCTTTCCTTGATATCGCTGGTGGCCCGCCTGAACTCGCCCAGGGCTCTTCCAATGGAGCGGGCCAGATCGGGAAGCTTTTTGGGGCCGATCACGATCAGGGCGATGGCCAGAATCATCAACATTTCGGGCATCCCGATACCGAACATCTCACACTCCTTGCATTTGAAAGCCGCTCTGTCGGCTCACAAGCTTCCGGAACGGCAAGTATTCATTTGTACGGGCTTTACTTTGGGGTGTCAAGCCCGGATGGCCGCCGATACCGGCAATCGCCCTTGAACCACGTGGCCAGGCCCTTGTAATCCGGGTTTAGGGCCGGGCTGCGGACTTTTTGGGAAAAAAGGAAAAGGATAGCCGCCCACGATCAAATACAGCCATGCTCCCCATTCACGGTTTCAGAACAAGAAAGTACAATCGTCCCGGCTCTTGCATATGGCCGGCGGCAATTTCGGCATAAGGCCCCGATCCCCAGAAAAAGTCGGCTCGTCCGGGGCCCCTGATGGCGCCTCCGGTATCCTGGTTCATGGCAAAGCCAAAATATCCAATCCGGCCCGCTACGCTACCATTGCCCCTGGCAACAGGTATCTCGGTCAACACGTAGCAAAGCCCCCCCGGAGGGAAAAGGCGCCTGTCGGTGGCCAGTGAGCGTCCCGGAGTAAGGGGAACATTGATGCTTCCCAGAGGGCCTTGTTCTTCGATCTTGAAAAATACGTAACTGGGATTGTAAGCGAGGATTTGATCCATCTCCTGCGGATTTTGTTCCAGGTAACGCCTGATTGCCTGCATGGACATTTTTTCAGCCGCAATCTTGCCCTGATCGATCAAGAGGCGCCCTATACTGCGGTATGGATGGCCGTTGGCCCCGTCGTAATGGACATTCACGCTGGTTCCGTTGTCTAGATAAATACGGCCCGATCCCTGGACCTGGAGAAAGAAGCGGTCCACCCGGCTTCGTACCCACGCAATCGGCTTGGCCGCTTGGATGATTTCCGGTCTGCGGTTGATTTGATCCCGGTCCCAGTATGGAACGAACCTGTTATTTTTTACCCGTCCCACAATCCGACGGCCTTTAAGATCGGCGGCAAACAACCCCAGATCCACGCTTACCAAGTCCTTGGGGCGCCCGTGCAGGGGAACCGGGAACTCTTCACTTTTTTCAAGGCTTCCTTCCAGTTCCGGCTCGAAGTAACCGGTGAAAAGCACATCTTGCCTTCCCATACGACCGGCAGCGGCATAGACGGTGTAATTTTGGCGAATGAAACGGTTCAGCCAGGCCTCATCCGGGCCAATGGAAATGAAATCCGCAAAAAGTTGGAGGGATTCTTTTAAATGGGCAACTGAATAGCTATCGCTTCCAAAAATAAGCCGCCGGTCTTCGGGCAGCCTTTCCAGAAAGGCCAGACTCATCTTCAGGGCCCGCTTGAGGTTGGCATCGTAGCCGAACCAATCCTTGAAATGGGGATAATGCGCCGGTTCCAACTTCACCAGGGCCTTTCCCGGTCCGCTTTTTGTGTACTTCGCGCCCGGCCAGCTACAACCGCCCGCAAGAAACGCAAGCATAACACCCTGGATGATTATCAACCGCAAAAAAAGACGTTCGCCAAGGGATTTGTTACCGCAAGGCCGGATCATCAGCCCTCCTGGCGCCTGAAGCTTCCGCTTTTACCCCCGGTCTTTTCAAGCAGCAAGACATCGGAAATGACCATGGCCTTGTCCATCGCCTTGCACATGTCATAAACGGTGAGTGCAGCCACCGTCACGGCCGTAAGGGCTTCCATCTCCACGCCTGTCTGGTGAACGATGCGCACCCTGGATTCGATCCTGATGGCCGCATCCTGCTCAATGGGAAAAAAGTCAACCCGGACATGGGTAAGGTTGAGGGGATGACACATGGGGATAAGAGAAGCGGTCTGCTTGGCCGCCATAATACCTGCAATACGGGCTGTTTCAAGCACGTTTCCCTTGGGAACCTTGCTGTTGCGGATCAGGTCGAAGGTCTCGGCGGACATGCGAACGACCGCCTGGGCACGGGCTGTACGCTCGGTTGCTTGCTTGGCGGTCACATCCACCATCCTTACCCGTCCATCCCGGTCTATGTGGGTCAACCCTGCCATTTTACACCCCTTATCAATTATCCCGGATTATGAAACATGCGGGTCATCAAAATATTCCCTCTTCCGGGTAACCGTGGTCTTGATCTCATCAAGCGCCGCCCCAAGGGTGGCTATCACGTTTTCACGCACATCACCGGCAACCACCAGCCACATGATGTCGTCACCCACGGCAAGAACCTTTCCCGTAACTATTTCAACCAGGATTTCCACGATGCCCTCCCGGCCGCGGTACTTGGCAAGGATGGCTTCCAGCCGCTCCCGGTCCACTTCGACCTCGAGTCCCGTGACCTTGCGCCCGTCTCGCGAGGATCCCCGCACAACTCCATTATGACAAAGAATCATGCCCACCCTGGAATAATCTGGGTGTTGCTTTATCCTTGCAATCAATTCATGACTGTCCATGTTGGATTTTTCCTGCTTTAAACCGGCGGCTTGACCCGAACTGCCTTGCGTCTGGCTGTTTCCAGGTCGGCCGGCGTGTTGATGTTGAAAAATGACTCGAATTCCGGATCCCAGGTTTTCAAGATCGCAGGACCGATCTTTTTTACCTTCAGTTTTTTGAAAGCCGCCTGGATCTTCGGCCTTCCCCGTTCAAGGTTGCGCTCGAAAGCCGGCAGGCAGCGTTTGGAATATACTGCAAAAAGCGGCTCCAGACCGGCCGGTGTTTCAGGAATGACAACGTCCCAGGGATCTTTTGCCAGGCCTGCCATTTCAGCCACCGCCCGCCGGTTTATAAACGGCATATCGCAGGCGACACAAAAAACATAAGGATTGGTTGCACTGAACAATCCGGCCTGCAGACCGGTCAAAGAACTGCGCAGGTCGAAGACATCGGTGACCAACAGCAAGTCCCATTCCACGTAGCGCAGGGGATCATTGGTCACCAGGATTATTTCATCGAACAAGGAATTGAAAACGGAGTAAATCCGCTCCATGGAATTCCATGATCCCAGTGACAACCTGGCCTTGTCGGCACCGTTCAGGCGGGTGCTCTGACCACCGGCAAGAATCACGCCGGATATTTGTGCTGTTGCTCGAGCCAAAAACACCACCTAGGGCATCCTGCCCGCCGTATTCGTCCGGACGAGCATAAGGGACTTGAATCTGTAAGTCAACGGGCCATCGCCAGCCAAAGCCGGGGCCGACCGATCCGGGATATGGCTTTATGGCCGCCGGTTCCAAGCGCCGGGAAGTGTCGTTATGCACCCCGTATCCGCGCCCCCACGGCTGGATGTAAAGTACGGTGGTCACATATCCAGCTTGAAGAATTGTTCCGGTTCGGTTATGGCCCCCGGCTTTTTTGTGTGCTCGGTGGGAACGGTTCCCTCCTTGAAGCATTCGAAAATGGTCTTCTTGGATTCCGGTATGGGCAGCAACCCTGTCTCGGCATCTATCTTGGCGAACACTACTCCGTCCGGTACCTGAAAAACCCTGACAGGTTCGTTTTTCAATATTTCTTTCATGAAACCCAGGAAAATCGGGCTGGCTGCCCGGGATCCGGTTTCACCCTTGCCCAGGGACCGTTCCTGATCGAAGCCTACCCAGACACCGGTTATATATTTGGGGGTGTATCCGACAAACCAGGCATCATGGAGGTTGTTGGTGGTTCCGGTTTTGCCGGCCACCGGCCGCCCCAAGGCCCGGACCCGCCTTCCGGTCCCGTGTTTCACAACCCCCTCGAGTAAGCTGGTCATTATGTAGGCCGTGCTGGCCTCGATGACCTTCTTGCGCACCGGGCTCATCTCTTCCAGGATCTCACCGTTACGATCCAGGATTTTGGTGACGAAGACCGGTTCTATCAGGTAACCCTGGTTTGCAAAAACCGAGTAGGCCTTGACGATCTCGAGGAGACTCACCCCGGAAGAACCAAGGGCAATCGAAAGATCGCGGTTGATCTCCGATTCGATGCCCAGCTTGCGGGCATAGTCGATGACGTAATCGATCCCGATATCCTGGAGAATCTTGATGGTTACCACGTTGCGCGATTTTGCCAGGGCATCCCGCAATAGGGTGGGACCATAGAATTTCTTGCCGTAATTGCGGGGTTTCCAGGTAAAATCATGGTCCTTGTCCTCCAGGACTATGGGAGAGTCGATGATCACAGTGGCCGGGGTATAGCCCTTGTCGAGAGCGGCGGCGTAAATAATGGGCTTGAAGGCTGAGCCGGGCTGCCTTCGGGATTGGATGGCGCGGTTGAACTGGCTGGAATTGAAATCGCGTCCGCCGATCATGACCTTTACCAGGCCGGTTCCGGCCTCCAAACAGAGCAGGGCGGCCTGAACCTCCGGGGTCTGGTAGAGTTCAACGATCCATGGTTGGTCATCGGGGGCTGTCTTCTTGATTCGTACCTGGATCACGTCTCCTTTGCTCAAAACCTGGCTCGGTTTCTTGACTTTGACCTCCCAATAACCGACTTCAGGATCAGGTTTGCGGGCCCACCGCATACTGGCAAGCGTGATAATTCCTCGCAGGCTGCCCATGCGGACGGTGACCGTTCCGGCTTTGTCATCCACGCCAATCACTACCGCCTTGACAATGTCGCCTTCGGCGGGCGTCTTTTCTGCGATCTCCTTTTCGAGCTTAAGGGCAAAGGGTTCTATCTGAGCGACCTCGAGATGCTGGAGGGGGCCGCGGTACCCCTGGCGCCGGTCGAGGGCCTCCAGGCCCAGTTCAACTTGACGGCGGGCAATTTTCTGCATTTCCAGGTTGACGGCCGCGTATATTTTCAAACCCTCGGTATACAGGGCTTTACGGCCATATTTTCTCTCGGCGTAACGCCGGATGTGTTCAGTGTAAACCGGCACCTTTTCCAGGTAGAGATTGCGCCTCGGCTTGATGTCGAGCTCGGTTTTCATTGCCTCGCTGGCCTCCAGGTTGGTTATGTAACCTTCCTCGACCATGCGATTGAGAACGTAGATCTGGCGCTGGCGGGCCCGCTCGGGATGGCGAAAAGGCGAATAACGGCTCGGGGCCTGGGGCAAGCCGGCCAGCATGGCGCATTCGGCCAGGGTCAGCTGGTCAACGGTCTTGCCGAAATAGTTTTCCGCCGCAGCCTCGACCCCGTACGCTCCGTGTCCCAGATAGATCTGGTTGAGATAAAGGTATAGAATTTCATCCTTGCTGAAAGTCTTGTCGAGGCGGTAGGCCAGGATGGCCTCCTTGATTTTACGTTCGTAACTGCGCTCGGGAGAAAGAAAAAACGACTTGGTTACCTGCTGGGTGATTGTGCTTCCGCCCTGGACTATGGTGCCGGCTTCCAGATTCTTGAAAAAGGCCCGCATGATGCTCAACAGGTCGATCCCCTTATGGCGATAGAAACGGGCGTCTTCCGCCGCAATGAAAGCCTGTTTCAGCCTTTCGGGAATCTTTTCCAGAGGAACAACTATCCGCCGCTCTTCGAAAAACTCGGCGATTTTTTGGCCGTCTTCCGAGTAAACAGTTGTTATTACGGGTGGGTGGTAATCTTTCAATGACCCTATTTGGGGCAGGTCCCGGCCCAGGTAGACGAAGAGGCCCACCGTTGCCACAACCCCAAGCAGCATGAGGCCAACGACCATCCAGAGGGACCACTTGACGATACGGGCCAGGATTCCATGCTGCTTGCGGGCCCTCTTTTTCAAGATCTGGGAAGTGGTTTTCTGTCGTGCCATGCAAATGCCTCCCCACCCTTTTCGGTTGCCGGATATCCGGCCAAAGCGACCCTTCAGCAACTACCAGATATGGATTGACGAAGCAAGGCCGTCCCAAATTGAATATCCACGGAACAGGCCCTGGCCCCTGGCGAGTCGATAACCATGATCTCACCTGCCCGGCAAGATCCAAACAGCCCTGCCACCCAATGGGACCACTTGCTCCAACATGGCTTGGTAACCGTTTTTGAAAAAATTTATTTGACTACACTTACAATTCTGGTTACAGCTTCGGATTTGATCGATATTTCCACAGGTTCTGTGTATAAACACCCTGGAAGCCATTTTTCAAAGGAAAAAATTATGCTTGAATTGAATTTTGACAAACTCGGCGGACTGGTACCGGCCGTGGCCCAGGATGCAGAAAGCGGCGAGGTGCTGATGGTGGCTTTCATGAACCGCCAGGCATGGAAAAAAACGCTTGAAAGCGGTAAGGCAACCTACTTCAGCCGCAGCCGCAATACCCTCTGGACCAAGGGCTTGACTTCGGGTAACATTCAGCTGGTCAAAGAAATCCGGATCGACTGCGACAACGATACCGTCCTGCTCAAGGTAGAGCAACTTGGCGGGGCCGCCTGCCATACCGGCCATCGCAGCTGCTTCCACAAGCTCGTCAAAGACGGCCGGATAGTGATCAAAGACAAACCCGTTTTCGACCCCAAGGAGGTCTACAAAAAATGAACCCTCTCCTCAAGCTCGGTATCCCAAAAGGCAGCCTCCAGAACGCCACCATCGCCTTGTTCAAGCGCTCGGGCTGGACCATCAACGTCAACGGCCGGAGTTATTTTCCGGAGATCAACGACGAGACCATTTCATGCGCCATCTGCCGGGCCCAGGAGATGTCGCGCTATGTTGAAAACGGCACCCTGGATGCCGGATTGACCGGGAAAGACTGGATAGCCGAAAACCGCTCCGATGTTCACGTGGTCACCGACCTTGTATATTCAAAGGTAAGCTCGCGACCCGCGCGTTGGGTTCTGGCTGTACCCTACGATTCCGAAATCAAGAAACTGGAAGATCTCAACGGGCGCAAAATCGCCACCGAACTGGTGGACTTTACCAAACGCTATTTCAGCGAACGCAACATCGAGGTAAAAGTCGAATTTTCATGGGGTGCCACCGAGGCCAAGGTTGTTTCAGGCCTGGCGGACGCCGTGGTGGAAGTAACCGAAACAGGAAGTACCATCAAGGCCCACGGGCTGAGGATAATTCACGAATTAATGCAAACCAACACCCAGCTTATAGCCAACCGGAAGGCTTGGCAGGACGAGGCCAAGCGGGAGAAAATCGAACAGATAGCCTTGCTGCTCAAGGGTGCCCTGGTGGGTGAAAAGCTGGTGGGACTGAAAATGAACGTGCCCAAAGGAGCCCTTGATACAATCGTCAACCTTTTGCCGAGCCTCAATGCCCCGACGATTGCTTCCCTTTACCAGTCAGACTGGTTTTCGGTGGAAAGCGTTGTCGATTCAAACGTTGTTCGGGATCTCATTCCGCAGTTGCTGAAAGCCGGCGCCGAGGGCATCATCGAATACCCTCTCAACAAGGTTGTTTGAAATCCAGAGGAAAACTTCCCATGGCGGCAAAGCGTACTCAGGAGATAACCTCTTTCATAGTCATGGACGTGCTTGAAAAAGCCTGTGAATTTGAAGCCCGGGGGATAAAGGTGATCCACCTGGAAGTCGGTGAACCGGACTTCGATACCCCGGCCTGCGTCAACGAGGCTGCCTGCAAGGCCCTGGCAGACGGCCATACCCACTATACCCACAGCCTGGGACTGTTGCAGCTGCGCGAGGCCATCGCCGCCTATTACTATCGCTGTTACGGGGTGATGGTGGACCCGGACCAGATCGTGGTGACCTCCGGCAGTTCTCCGGCTATCTTCATGGCGTTTGCCGCCATCCTGGACCCCGGACAGGAGGTTATTATTTCCGATCCCCACTATGCCTGTTACCCCAACTTTATCAAGTTCCTGGATGGCAGGCCGGTAACCGTGCCGGTGTACGAAGAAAACGGCTTTCAATACCAACCGCAAGCCATAAAGGCCAAAATAACCGATAAAACCAAAGCTATCCTTATCAATTCGCCCTCAAACCCCACCGGCAACCTGCTGGACGCCGACAGGATCGCCGCCATAGCCGACTTGGGACCTTACGTCGTCTCGGACGAAATCTATCATGGCCTGGTTTACGAAGGAAAAGAACATTCAATCCTGGAGTTCACCGACCAGGCCTTTGTCCTGAACGGCTTTTCGAAGCTATTCGCCATGACCGGCTTGAGGCTGGGTTACTTGATAGCCCCCAAAAAATATATCCGCACCATCCAGAAAATTCATCAAAACTTTTTCATTTCGGCCAACACTGTTTCCCAACTAGCCGGTATCGCGGCCTTGACCAGTGCCGGGCGGGACGTTGAACGGATGAAGGCGACCTATGACCAGCGCCGGCGGTTCATGATAAAGCGGCTGCGACAGATCGGCCTTGGAATAACGGTCGAACCGACAGGGGCCTTCTACGTCTTTGCCAATGTCAAGAAATTCTCCCGCGACTCCTACAAGCTGGCCTTCGACATTCTGGAAAAAGCCCATGTGGGAGTTACTCCGGGCGTCGACTTCGGGGCCAACGGCGAGGGTTATTTGCGGTTTTCCTACGCCAATTCCATGGAAAACATAGCCCAAGGCATGGACCGCCTGGAGTCTTATTTCAACAACCTGAAATGATATGCTGATAAAAACGGCCAACTTTGTGACCAGCGCCGCCAAACCCGCCCAGTGGCCCGAGCACCAGGGGCCGGAAGTGGCCTTTGCCGGACGTTCAAACGTGGGCAAATCTTCCTTGATAAACACCCTGCTGGGCAGGCGCAAGCTGGTAAAAACCAGCTCCCGGCCCGGACGTACCCGGCTAATCAACTTTTTTTCCATCAATGACCGCTTCATGCTGGTTGACCTGCCGGGATACGGATATGCCAGGGTGCCCAGGGCTGTTCAAAAAACCTGGTCTCCCATGATCGAAAAGTACCTGCTCAAGCGCTCCAACCTGAAGGGGGTTGTGGCCCTGATAGACATGCGCCATCTTCCCACCCGGGCTGATCACGACCTTGTGACCTGGCTGGAGCACAACCGCATCGCCTACCAATTGGTATTGACCAAGGCAGACAAGCTTTCGGGCAACCAGCGCCGCAATCAATTGCGCAAAATAGCGGATTGGCTGGAAACCGGACCGGAAAACCTGTGCGTTTTTTCCGCCAAGACGGGTCAAGGCAAGCAAGAGCTCTGGTCGGTGATCGAAAACTGGATTGAGGGTTGACCATGGATAAAGCTAAAACCGGATTCAAGTCCGGCTTCGTGGCCATCGTCGGAGCACCCAACGCCGGCAAATCAACCCTTCTCAACCGGATTCTGGGCCAGAAGATATCGATCACTTCCAAAAAGCCCCAGACGACCCGCAACCGTATCCTGGGTATCGCCCACAACCCGAACTCCCAGATGGTCTTTCTGGATACGCCCGGTATTCACAAAGCCAGCAAACCACTTAATGTACGCATAGTCGACGTCGCCCTGACCGCCTTGGCCGAAGCCGACCTGGTGCTGTTCATGGCCGATGCCAGCGCACCCAGACCCGAAGCCGAAAATTTCCTGATCGGCAAGCTACGCAACCAAAAAACACAGTCTATCCTGGCCCTCAACAAAATCGATCTGATAAAAAAATCCCGGCTCCTGGAGGCCATGGCGCGCTGGGCACAGTTATACCCCTTTGTCGCCCAGGTGCCCATAAGCGCCAAGACCGGCCAGCAGGTGGAAGTGCTTATCCGGGAAATGGAAAAGGTCTTACCCGAAGGCCCGCCTTTCTATCCCCCGGACAGCCTTACGGACCTGCCCGAAAAATTCCTTGTGGCCGAACTGATCCGTGAAAAAGCGATCCGCCTTACCGGCCAGGAGATACCATACGCCGTAGCGGTGACGATCGAATCTTTCAGGCAGGACGAGCGCGACAACATGGTAATCATCAACGCCACCATCCATGTGGAACGTAGCTCCCAAAAGGGAATCATCATCGGCAGGGGCGGGAAAAAACTGCGCCAGATCGGTAAGGCCGCCAGAGTCTCCATCGAAAAACTTCTGGGCTGCAAAGTCTATCTGGAACTTTTCGTTCGCGTCCAGAAAAACTGGAGCAAAGACACCAAGGCCTTACGTAAATTCGGATATTGATGGCAACCTTTTCATAAACCATCCTTGGTGATCAATGATCGTTTCATACCATCCTGTTTACGAGGCCGATCTAAATTTAAACTGTGCCGGCCGAAAACCGGGACAAGCAGACCTGGAGGCCATCAAGACCGCCTCGGCGGTAATTTTGCCCCAAGGTTGCAGCAAGGCCCTATACAACATGGCCCGGGCCAATTGTGCCCACGTATTTCCAAGGATGGATCCCCGTTTCGACTATCCGGGCAAAGTCGGCCAGGCCCGCCTGTTCAATGAACAAGGTGTGGACCACCCCCTCACATTGGCATTCGAAGCACTTGCTGAATTCGAAAAGCGGTTTTCAACGCGCAAGGTCTGGGATATCATTCCTTTTCCCATGATCTTCAAGTTTGACTGGGGAGGAGAAGGTGAAACCGTCTACCATCTGCAGGATCGATCCGAGCTTTCGTCGCTCTTGGAAAAGGCGGCAGCCTTTGAAAGATCCGGGCAAGCAGGATTTGTAATTCAGCAACTTGTCGACTGCCGTAACCGCTGCCTGCGGGTGGTCGTCATTGGTCGGCTCCTGATTTCCTACTGGCGACGGCTGGATGCCGATCTTCCCTCGAAGGCCAACCTGAGCCAGGGTGCCATCCTTGACTACTGCTCGGCAGCGAGGCTGCAGGAAACAGGCAGGCAGGCGGTGGCCGCCTTTTGCCGCCGGACAAACATTCAGCTGGCCGGTTTCGATCTGCTTTTCAGTGACAAGGATTTGGCCTGCGGGAAAATCAGACCCTTGTTCCTGGAGATCAACTACTTCTTCGGTCGCACCGGGCTGGGAGGCTCGCAAAACTATTACCGCCTGCTGGCAGACCAAATCGACAACTGGCTCCACCGGCGCGGCCTCCGCCTCGCGTCTTCGCCAAACTCGCGAGCTGCAAAACACGGGTAAAATAGTTGCATTTTTCTTTTCGGACGTTAAACTACCATCAATGAAGCCGGAATTGAGTCCATACGCCTATGACCTTGACGAAGCCCAGATCCGGGCCGAACGCGCCAAGGCACGCAAGCTGCGCCAAAGCCAATGGTGGAAACGGCGTTGCGCCAAGGGTAGATGCTATTACTGTGGGCGGAGCACGCCGGCGCGCGAACTGACCATGGATCACATCGTTCCCATTGCCCGGGGAGGCAAAAGCACGCGCGCAAACGTCGTTCCCGCCTGCAAGGAGTGTAACAGCAACAAAAAGCAACTATTACCCATGGAATGGGAGAGCTACCTGGAAAAAATCAGCCAGGCCGATCCTGACCACAATTGAACTTCACCTTTCGGGTGAAGGTGTGACCGGGAACAATTACATGCTAACTATTTAATAATTCGATGTAATTATTTATGTAGGCATTTGAAGTTCATAATCCGGGTTGAAATCCGACTCAAGCGTAAAACACCCGACCTATATACGGCCCGCCAATGAAAATCACTGCCCTGAGTGACAATATTTTCTATGTCGAACCCGATTCCATGGCCAATTACCAGGCCTGCGCGGGGCTGTTGATCGAGGCCGAACTGAAAATCGTGATCGACACCAACCTTGGACCGGCTCACACAACAAAGTTTCTTTCAAGGCGGCGGCCGGAGATGGCTTTTATCACCCATTTTCACCTGGACCACTCCGCATGGGGCCACAAGGCGGCCCGCATGGGTACAATCGTCTGTGTACCGGAAAAGGAAAACCGGATTTTGGTCAACCTGGACCGCCTGATGGAAGCAACGGCCCGTCCAAGCGGCCTTGAGAGCCTTTGGAGTCGTTTTGTGGTCGATAGCCTTGGTTTTCAACCCCTGGATGACCC
>JALVRI010000318.1 GCA_027031325.1 Desulfobacteraceae bacterium | reverse complement strand
AGGCGGCGGACCAGCTCGAGAAAAGTATGTTCGCCTTCCCCGCAAACCACCAGGTCCACCTGGCTGAAATGGGAGAGGAAATGGCGCCACAGGAAGGTGGCCCCGATACCGCCCAGGACGGTGGTGGCCCCGGGCTTCAGGCGCTTGACAAGGCCCGCGATCTCAAGGGCGCCCCAGCGGTTGGCGTTGAGGATACTGAATCCCACCAGGTCCGGGTCCTCGGCGGCCAGGGCCGCTTCCATCTCGGCCCGGCGCCCGCGCATCCGGTACCAGTTCCACAGGCTCACCTGGTATCCGTGGGCCCTGAGCATGGCCCCCACATAGTACAAACCCATGGGAGGCACACTGATATCGTCCTGCTGGAGCCGGGATTCAAGACAATAAGGGTAAATCAGTAAAATCTTCATGCCACCTCCTGGAGCCAAAATGGACGACGGACTTTCCAACTCCGTCCATATGAACTATAAACAGCCCGAAGGCAAGCCTTGTTCAAATCCGGCGGAAGCAGAGGCAGTTCGCCGCACCCGCTCAAAGGGAGGAAAAGCATGCGAGCCGAACCCACACCAAGCAACAGTTCGCCGGCGGTCTCGGCCAGGCGTCTGGTGGTAGCCATCTTGCTGCTGGCTGCCATACCCGCCGCTGCCGGCGGCCTGCTGGACCGCGGCCTCGAACACCTGGGGTTGTCACGCCTGGAAACGGCCAACGCCGCATACCTGGAAAAAGCCCGGCAACGGACCCTGTCGGGCTTTCTGCTGCTTTCAGCCATCAAGAGTTCCCTGGCGATGCTGGAAGGATCGACTGTCGGAATCGGTTTCAATCTCCAGGTGGGCGACCTGGTGCAATCGGTCTACGACTACGTGGATATTGCCTGGAAAGCTGTCCTGGCCGGCGGAACGGCCCTGGTAATTCTCAAGCTTCTGCTGCAAGTCCTGGACATGCTGGATCACTGGATCCTGGCCTTGCTGCTTGCAACCAGCCTGGCCACCCTGGCCATCGGATGGTGGCTGCCTTACCAGGACTGGCTGCGCCGGATCCTGCGCAGCGCCGCCTTTGCTTGCGGCCTGCTCTGTTTGGCTTTCTACCTGCTTGTGCCGGCGACCCTGGCCGGGGCCATGGCAGTGTCCGACTCCATCACCCGGCCAATGATCGAATCGGCCTACCGGGAACTGGACCAGCTCAAGCAAGACTTCGCCTCCCAGGGCCGGGACCGCTTCTACGACTTGCAGAAACAAGCGCCCGGCCAAAAAGAGCCGGGCGTCTGGGAATTAAAGGACCATTTCCTGAAATTGAAACAGCGCCTGGAAGACTTCGCCAATTTTATCGAGGTCAAGGCCCGCTCCCTGGCCGCTTTGACCTTTCGCTTGACAGCCGGTTACATTTTCGATTGTATCGTTTTCCCTTTGACTCTGTTTTTTTGCCTCTGGCCCCTTTCCAGGGCGGCCTGGCGCCTGATTTTACACAATTCAGAACCGTAAAGGATCGACCCTTGATCGCAACCGGCAGCCAACCCAACCTCATCCTGATCGGCATGCCGGCAGCCGGCAAATCCACGGTAGGAGTTCTGGTGGC
>JALVRI010000317.1 GCA_027031325.1 Desulfobacteraceae bacterium | reverse complement strand
CGTAAGGTTCCAGGGCGATGGTGGCCCCGGAAATCTCCTGGTTGTTCTCCACCAGGCTGTAGAGAAGGTCCGTCATCACCTGCTCGTTGATATCCGCGTGTTCCAGCACCAGCGCCAGGGTGCGGGGTATCTGCCCGGCGGCCCGCAGTACCGAATCGATACGGTTGACCGTGGCCAGGGCCAGGTTGCGGGCGCTGGTCTCCAGGTTGCGGGTGATAATGCGGCGCGAAACCTGGTAATTGTAAACAAAGGCGGCCGTAAAAATCAGGCCCACCCCGGCCAGCACCAGCAAGCTCAGCTTGAAGGCCAGGCCCATGGATCGCTTTTGCTTACCTGGTTTTTGCAAGTGTTCGCCGCTCACCGCTTCACTCCGCAAAGCCGTGGTAGAATTGCTCGAAAGGGGTAACCTTTTCGATGAACCCGCTTTCCTGCAGGACGCCGGTCACCCTGCGATAATCCCGGGCCTTCAGCACTCCCAAGCCGCCCTTTTCCCCTTCCGGTTGCATCAGGTCGCGCATCCGGTTGAGCATCCACACCTGGTGGACCCGGTTGGCCGGAATCTTTGCCCGCCGCAGGTTTTCCATGACAAGGTCGATGGTTTCGGCCGGATGGTCAAAAGCGTAGCGCCAGCCTTCCAGGGAGGCCGCCACGAAGGCCCGGCAAAGCCGGGGATCACGGCGGTATGTCTTTTCCAGGGTGTAGATACCGTCTTCGGGAAAGTTCAGGCCGTAATCCTGGAAAAAGAAGGTCGTCAGCTCGTCGGGATCCAGGCCTGACATGAGGATGGTATGGTACTCGTTGTACCACATGGCCGAAGCGGCATCCACGCCGTCGCGCAGGAAGAGGTTGACCGAGTAAGACTGGCGCACCGGCTTAACGCGCACTTTGAACTTTTTGAAAAAAGCCCGCGGCTGGACCTGCAAGACAGGCCCCCAAAGTCCGACCTTGCGGCCGTCCAGGTCTTCGGGGCGCCTGATACCACCGGCCTTTTTGGCAACCAGCATCAGGGCCGAACGCTGGGAAAGCTGGGCGATGTTGACCACCCGGACTCCGTGGTCGCGCATGGTGGCGGCGGTCGACAGCCAGAAGGTGGCGAAATCGGCCTTGCCCTGCTCCAGCAAGACATCGGCCGGGCGCTCCGGCCCCCCGTCTATGATGGTAAGGTCGATGCCGTGCTTCCTGTAGATACCCTTGTGGTAGGCCACGTAGTAGCCGGCGAACTGGGCCTGGGGCACCCAGAGGGGAATGAAGGTGGCCCGCTTGAGCCCTGCCTGACCGGCCGGACAACAACCTGCGGCCAGCGCCCACTGTGCGGCCACAAGCCCTATTACTACCGCCAGGACCCTGGTCCACCTGACGGACAGGCTGTGTTTTTTAGGCTCCATGCGGATCTTCTCCTTCGCCGCCCATTTCGAGGGTGAGCACGTTACGCCCGCCCCGGCGGGTGTAACCTACCTGCTCCACCAGGTTACGCAGCATGAAAATGCCCAGCCCTCCCACCTGCCGCCGGCTCACCCGGCTTTCAAGATCCGGCCGGTCTGCTTCCAGGGGATTGAATGCCTTCCCCTTATCAC
>JALVRI010000316.1 GCA_027031325.1 Desulfobacteraceae bacterium | reverse complement strand
TGAAGACACCCGCACCAATGCGACCCATAAGCTTGAAAAAGGCGATTCGGTCCTCGTGCCGGCAGACGTCGGGCAATACAGCCTTCGTGGCCGGCTGCGGGCTTTCAGGGCCGGCATACCCTGACTAAAGCATCAGCGACCACTTCCCGGAATCACTCCTTGCGGGCCGGGCTGGAGCCTGAGCGGTGAAGCAGGATCCTGGCATCGACCACGTCCAGCCCTGTTTCATGCAGGATGACCGGGTTGAGGTCCATCTCCCTGATTTCGGGGTAAGACTCGATCAGTTCACTGCAAATCAGCAACAGGTTTACAAGGGCCTTCTTGTCGCAAGGAGGGTTTCCCCGCACACCGTCCAGGATTGGAGACGAGCGGGTGCCTTCGATCATTTTGCGGGCTGAAAGCCTCGATATGGGCAGGACCCTGAAGGAAACGTCCTTGATGATCTCCACCATTATTCCGCCCAGCCCGTACATGATTATGGGGCCAAACTGATCGTCTATCTTGGTGCCGATGATCACCTCGACTCCCTTGTCGGCCATGGGGGAGACGATCACCCCGCGAATGTCGGCCTCCGGATTGTAACGCCGCGCATTCTTGACGATGGTATCGAATCCCCGTGCTACCGCCTTGGCACCCTTGAGATTCAGCAAAACGCCTCCGGCGTCGCTTTTATGGAGGATATCGGGTGACGCTATCTTGAGGGCCACCGGGCCATCGAATGAGTCGGCCGACTCCACCGCCTCTTCGGCGCTGCGGGCCAGCTGGTCGTTGGTTACCGGGGCGCCGTGGAGCCGGAGCAATTGCTTGGCCTCGTGCTCGAGAAGGCTGCTGCGTCCTTCTTCCATGGCGGCAGCTATTATCCTGTCTCCCTCCGTCTTGGCCTTGGCCCTCCAGTTGAGGACGAAATTGGTTTTGGCATGGTAGCCGTGGAGGTAGTTTCCGTATTGTGCCAGGACACTTATGCACTTGCAGGCCACATCCAGGGAATCGTAGACCGGTATGTTGTAGTAGCGCAGGAGCTCCAGGGCATGGGGCTTTTCAAAATTGTATAGGCTGTGGAGGATAATCGGTTTTTTCCGTTTCGCCACCAGTTTGCCCATCTGGTGGGCGGCGTCTTCTTCCTTCAGGGCCAGGGTCTTTGCAAAGCGTATTCCGTAGCCACCGAATAAACCGACGATAAGCAGGCCTCCGATATTCGAGTCCTTGAGGATGATCCGGGCGCAATCAGCAAACAGGGAAGGGTCGTCATCAGTTCCCCCGGCCACGTCCACCGGGTTGACGACCGAGGCTGCCGCCGGCAGGATTTCACGCAGCTTGGCTTTTGTTTTTTCACTCAACTCCGGTATTTCGACCCCGTAATCGGTCAGGATGTCAGAGGCAATGGTAGCATGACCACCACCGTCGGCCAGGATCGCTATCTTGTTGTTCCGGATGGGCGGGCAGCTGCTGAGAGACTCGGCGGCAGGAAACAGTTCATCCGAATTTTCAATGACGATGATGCCGGCCCGCTCGAAGGCCCCCTTGGCCACCTCGGACATGCCCGCCAAGGCCCCTGTATGGGAACCGGCTGAACGTTTTCCGGTTGAAGAGCGGCCGCTTTTGAGCAGGATGATCGGTTTTTCCTGGGTGGTCTTGTAGGCCTGCTGGAGGAACTTGCGGCCATCGCGCATTCCTTCCACGTACATCAGGATGGCCTTGGTGTCAGGATCTTGCCGGAAAAACTCGAGGTATTCATGAAAACGGATATCGGCCTCGTTGCCCACCCCGACATAGTAGGTGAACCCCTTGTGGCTTTTGATCTTGGCCTCCGTTATGAGGCTCAAGGCCATGTTGCCGCTTTGGGTGAGCAGGGCGATTTCTCCCTTGGGGGCCCCCTTGAGACCTACCAGGTTGAGGTTGCTTTTCAAGTTAAGCATACCCGAGGTATTGGGACCTATGAGACGTACGTGTGAAGCGCGGGCTGCCTTTACCACTTCGTCTTCCAGCTTGCGACCGTCGTTGCCGGTTTCACCGAAACCTCCGGCCAGGATAACGGCTCCGGGGATTCCCTTTTGCCCGCATTCTTTCAGGATTGCCGGCACCGTGGCGGCCGGCGTGGCAATCAGGGCTATGTCGACCGGGCCTTCGATATCCAGTACCGACTTGTAGCACTTGAATCCGAGGATGCGGTCGAGCTTGGGGTTGACCGGATAAATTTCACCGTCGTAACGTTCATCCAGAAGGGTACGGATGGCCTGGTAACCGCGCTTGGTTTCAGTTTTCGAGGCCCCGATAATGGCCACGCTGCGGGCGTTCATGAACACTTCGAGTCCCATGACTTTTTCTTCTCCTGACTCTTGGATTATAGTTTT
This sequence comes from Desulfobacteraceae bacterium, assembly GCA_027031325.1. Taxonomy (GTDB): domain Bacteria; phylum Desulfobacterota; class Desulfobacteria; order Desulfobacterales; family Desulfosarcinaceae; genus JALVQM01. The sequence continues at coordinate 2,758 of JALVRI010000316.1, read as the reverse complement.
AGAGGTTAGCTATCCTTACGTTTTTGAAAATCTTCCAGGGCCTGTTGCCTGTCGGCAGTGGAAACACAGGCCAGGCAGGCTTCGACCTCGAAATCCATCAAGGCCTCCAGGCTGACTTCTCCCAGGGCGAGGTTGAGGCCTTTTTTGATCATTTTAAGGGAAAACAGTGAATTGGCGCCAATCTTGGCGGCCAGCTCCCTGGCCTTGTCCATCAGCTGTTCAGGCGGCAGGGCGTAGTTGACAAGCCCGATGCGTTCGGCCTCCCGGCCGTCGATATACTCGCCGGTGAAGAGTAACTCCCTGGCCTTGCCCGGTCCGATCAGGTCCTGAACCAGGCGGAAGGCACCACCTGTCACCGATGACGCCACCTTGGCTTCAGGCGAACCGATCTTGGCTTCGGCAGAGGCAAGCCTTATGTCGCAGGCCAGGGCCAGTTCATAACCGGAACCGATGGCATAGCCGTTGATAACCGCCAGGGTCGGCTTGGGAAAACGGAGAATCCGGCGCGAACCCTCCTGGAGGGATTCCAGGTAATCCCGGTATTGTTCCGGGGTGCGGGTTTTGGATTCTTTCAGGTCGGCACCGGTGGAAAAGGCGCGTCCCTTGCCTGTAAAGATGACGGCCTTTACTTTGGGGTCGGCGGCGGCATCCTCTAGGGCCGCCTGGATTTCCTGCCACATCTGCTTGTTCATGGCATTGAGAACCTCGGGGCGATTCAAGCTGATAATGGCAAGCGCTGGTTCCTTTTCATAGACAATACACTCAAACTCCATACTGATTCCTCCCGCCGACTGGCTTTGGGGTTGGTTCAGGCGGTTTCGGGCCGCGGGTAATTTCCCGGATCCAGGACATAGGTTTCAAAATCCTTTTCCGCCAGAAACTTTGTTATCATCATTCCCACCGCCCCTGCCGTATCGATCAGGGGTCTGCCCTGGGAATCCTTTCCGGCAAGGCTCTTGGCGTGTTCGACTATGGCCTTGAGGGCGCTTGCAGGAAGATCTACATTGACACTGACTGCAAGAAACTCGGGCTGGTTTTGCATTGCAGTTCTCCTTTGCGATGAAAGTGGCGTTTTGACAGGAAACAGGGTCGTTGTGCGGGTGTCGTCCTTTTTCGTAGGGGTTGCCTTGACGGGATTTTAAAGTTTGATGTTGAATCAACCCTGAAAATTTAATGCGCGCGGCTATAGCAGCTAATCAATTGCGGGTCAATAATTTTCTTTTCAGCATTAACCCGGATTATGTACTTCAAATGCCTGTGCCTGCCCTCCGCCTGGCATTTTCGGCAAACTCGCAAGCTGCAAAATCCAGATTAAATGTTCCGGCAGACATGCCGATATACGGAATAATGAAGTATACTATTGCGTTAAGGCAGGCTCCAGGGTTTCTGCCGTCATGAACCTGTCTCAAGACGAGTCAGACCCCGGTAAAAGACTGCATGCACAAGGTTGGTGGCGGTTATCACCCCAAGAGCATTACGAGGTTTTTGAATGGAAAACGGCTACCCGATCCTGGTGGTCGACGACGACCCAGTTACCCGCAAGCTTCTGGAAAGGTACCTGAAAAAATCCAACTATCAGGTGGAGCTGGCAGCCAACGGCAAAGAAGCGCTCCAAATTTACAGCCGGCGCTTTTTCCCAATCGTGATAACCGACTGGATGATGCCGGAAATCAACGGCCCCGAATTATGCCGCAGGATCCGCCGGCAAAACAGTGACAACTACGTTTTCATCATCATGGTCACGGCCCGCAAGAGCAAGGATGACATCGTCTCGGGCCTGGAATCAGGGGCCGATGATTACCTTACAAAGCCGGTCCATCATGCCGAACTGCTGGCGCGGATAAAGACCGGGATCAGAATCATTCAGCTCGAAAGATCCCTGCGCCGGGCCAACGCCGAGATCCGGATGCTGTCCATAACCGATCCATTGACCGGCTGTTACAACCGCCTTTATCTCAACGAGCGCCTTCCCCAGGAGCTGAGGAGAATACAGCGTTACGGGCGCACCCTTTCCCTGGTGATGGCCGACATAGATTTTTTCAAAAAAGTAAACGATACACATGGCCACCAGGCAGGCGATGATGTCCTCAGGTCGTTCGGGACCTTGCTGCACGGTTCCGTCAGAGAGGGGGTAGACTGGGTGGTAAGGTACGGAGGTGAAGAATTCCTGCTCGTCCTGCCGGAAACCGACTGTGCAGGGGCTTACATGGTTGCCGAGCGCCTTCGCAGGGACCTGGAAGGGCAAGCCATAAATCACAATGGGCAAATCATCCGGGTAACGGCAAGTTTCGGGGGAACCTGTATTTTACCGCGGAAATCTTCGATCCACCCGAATGCCCATCAGTTGATAGAATTTGCAGACAACCTGCTGTACCTGGCCAAGGAAAGGGGACGCAACCGTTCGCTTGTTGAAGTTTACTCCCAGAATGCGCCCCCGAACTGTGGCTGCAAAGCGGCTGCCGAGGGTAAATAGGGGCAGGGGAATTAGAGCTGATCAATTTTCGCTTTTGCCCGCATCATGCTCAATTACCTGGGTCACAGCCAGTTGATTTATTCCCTCCAGGAACGGACTTTTAAGGATGTTGAGGGATACCAGCTCCTGAATTTTGGAAAAGCAACCCTGCAAGAAGACTTCCCAGCGCTCCTGCAGCTTTGGAATGCCGAATTTGACCCCATCCAGATACTGTGGTTCAAGCCGGTTGAAAACATCTTTCGACGCCCATGTCTGGCCGGCCCTGGAAATGGCCGCCAACTGGGC
>JALVRI010000315.1 GCA_027031325.1 Desulfobacteraceae bacterium | reverse complement strand
CCAGGTTCGATATTTGATCAAAACGGCCGCACCGTTTTCTTGGAATAGGACTGGTGTTCTGAAAAATGGGTTTTACCCGGCTTGAACCCCGGGTCCATACAAAAGATCAGCGGCACGAATGAAAAGCAAGCAAAGGCAGGCCATAAAATGAGTTTGGACAATGCGGATGGCAACAAGCCTGGTTTGACCGAGCGTTTGATAAGTCTTATAAACAATCTTTCCGATGACAAAAAAGAACAGCTGCTGGAGATCCTGCTTGAATGGCAGCGTCGTGAACAACGCCAGGATGAAAGAATTCCATGCCTGATTGCGGTTGACTATTCGACTTCTGAAAGATTCTATCGCGACTTTATTCAGGACCTGAGCAATGGTGGTGTTTTTATCGAGACCCGTGAGCCGTTTCAAATCGGACAAAACCTTTCGCTGACCTTTTCCATTCCCAAAACCCGCAGCAATTTCAAGATATCCGGTAAAATAGTGCGGTCAGAAGCAAATGGAATCGCGGTTAAGTTCGACAAAAAGCTTAGTGGATACCAGAAACAGATTATTCAAAGCGCCATAAGCAAGTCTCCTTGAGCCAAACGGTCGGGCTCGATTCAATCCCACGCGCCCCTTCCAGGTAGCCTATGGCTGTCAGCAGTCGGAGTTGACTTCAGCCAGGTCGGCCATAAGGACCGCTGATTGTCCGATTTCCAGCAAGGGTTGCAAAGGGTTGCGGCGGTAATTGGCAATAGTGTTGGCGTGGATGAACTCAGGATAAGCGGCAGTACAGTCCTCTACCAGGATCGCCTTGAAATCGTTGCACAAGGCATCCAGGGCGCTTGTCAGTACGCATATATGGGTGGCGATCCCGGCCACAGCACATACCGAAATCTTTTCCTTTTTCAAGCGCTCGGCCAGGTCGGTGCCGAAAAAGGCTGAAAAGCGCGGTTTCGGCAGCCAGACATCTTCCGGTTTGCGGTCCAGTTCATCTATTATTTCTGCCCCGTGAGTCCCGGTGATTGCGTGCGGTTTCAGGCGCCCGGTGAAAATAAAATCTTCCTTTCGAAAAGAGTCGGTCGCAAAAACCACCATCCCACCGGCTGAACGAACTGACTCCGCCAAGGTGTTGATCGGTTCAATTATTTTCAGGGCAGGTTCGGTAATGGGTAAGCTGTGATGAGGATCGAAGTAGTCTTTGACCATATCGATTACAAGCAGGGCCAGACGATCATTTTTTGCAAGTAGATTCATCTTTCTGCCATCCCCTTTCTATCCAGTAAGGTTACGGATTCTATGTGATAGGTGTGAGGGAACATATCTACAGGTTGTACTTCAACCAGCCTATAGTCGTCTTTCATCAAGACCAGGTCCCGGGCCATTGTTGCGGGGTTACAGGAAACATATACGATTCTGGGAGGGGCCATGGCTAGAATTTGTTTGACCACATCCTTGTGCATTCCGGCCCGGGGAGGATCGATAACCATAACATCCGGGGCGAAATCCACCTGCTTGAGGGTGTGGCGGATGTCACCGGCTATGAAACTGCAATTGTCGATCCTGTTGCGCCGGCAGTTTTTGGCGGCGTCTTCCACCGCGCTCCGGATCATTTCCAGGCCGACTACCCGGGCGGCCCGGGATGCCAGAAAAATCGAAATGGTGCCGGCTCCACAGTACAGGTCGAGGACCTTTTCCCGTCCTGTAAGTTCACAATACCGGGCTACCAGCTCGTAGAGGCGTGCTGCGCTGCGGGTGTTGGTCTGGAAGAAAGAATTGGCCGAAATCTCGAAACTATACTTGCCGATACTTTCGACAAGGTAAGGTTTCCCGGCCAGCAGTATCTCCCTTTCACCGAAAGCCACTTGAGCCTTTCTGGCGGTGATATTATTGACAACCGAAGCAAGGTTGGCGAACTTTGTTGTCAGTAGATCCGCCAATGGCTCCACCTGGTCGCGCTTTTCTTCTGCGGTGACGATATTTACCATCCATTCGTCTTGGCGCAAACAATGGCGCAGGACTATAAAACGCCAAAATCCCGTGTGGCTGCGCAATCCATAAACAGGCGCTTGAGAGTTGCGGATGTAGTCCCTGATAACCCCCAGAATGCGGTTCCCCTGACTTGGTTGCAGCAAGCATTCATCTATGTCCAGTACCTTGTAGAACGTTCCGGGAACATGCAGGCCGAGGGCGAAAGTGATATCAATTCCAGGTTTGCCCATTTGTTCCGGCAACAGCCAGCGCCTGTCAGAACATGAAAACTCCATCTTGTTGCGGTAACCGAAGACGGCCTCGGATGCAATGGCGGGAAGAACCTTGACGTTGCCTATTGAACCAATATGACTGATAGTCTCTGAAACGTGCCGGGTTTTGTATTCCAGTTGTTTGGGATAGGCTAAAGACTGCCATTTGCATCCCCCGCAGTATCCGAAATAGGGGCAAGGGGCAGAAATACGGTCCCGGCTTGGGCGCTTGATTTCCAGCAGTTTGGCTTCGGCCCAGCTTTTCTTCTTTTTCACAATTCTGGCAACTACCAATTCACCGGGCAAGGCCTGGTCGACGAAAACGACCATCGTATCGACCCGCCCCAATCCCTTGCCACCGAAGGCCGTGGTCTCTATTTCAAGCTCAACAATGGCGCCTTTTTTCAATCCCATACTTCCAAATCCTCGTTGCCCTGGCAAAGTGCAACGGGCTGTGTTATATCTCCAAACCACGGGAATGGCCGCTTGCCGTCAGGTAACTGTTTCGGCCCTGGAATTCAAAGGGTCAAGTCGATCCGGCTTCAGGCAGCCCGGTGCCCGGCAGATCCCTGGTGCCGCGTTGAGCACCCAAAAGGGCCGGATAATCGACAGCGGTTAAATAGCGCGATTAGGATTTAAAGACAAGCATGATGGAACAGGAAGGACCAGTAAGGGAGATTTCTTTCAAATGCGGCCGGGTCGGGCTTGTGGGGACCTTGCACTTGCCTTTGGCAAGGCCCCTGGCAGCGGTGATCGGTAGTCATGGAATGCTGGCCAACCGGATGTCGGCCAAGCAGATAGCTCTGGCAAGGGCCTGCAATCGATCCGGGATCGCCTATTTCAGGTTCGATCATCGTGGATGTGGTCAAAGCCAGGGGGAATTGGCCCTGAAAACCATCTTGGAAGACCGTCGCCGGGATTTACTGGCCGCCATTGATGAGATTCGTGATTTATTGGGACCGGATATTGCCCTGGGGCTTTTCGGCAGCAGCCTGGGAGGAACCGTAGTACTTCAGGTGGCTGCCGAAACCGGTATCCTGCCCATCGTGACCGTAGCTGCTCCTGTGAAGATGAGCCAAATCAGTCAGGCGGCCATTTCCTCGCTCAGACATCAGGGATTAATCATGGCGGCGGAAGACCGTGAATTTGGATTCGACATCACAGCGTGCCTGGATGGAATCTCCGGGATCATGGTGCTCCATGGAGGGCTTGACGATATCGTGCCCGTGTCCAATGCACATATTATTTACGAGCGGGCCAAAGAGCCCAAACGGATGATCATCCTGCCCGACAGTGACCATGCTTTCAGCCGGCCTTCACTCCAGGACCGGCTTGTGGGCTCGGCTCATGCCTGGTTGCAAAGCCACCTAGCAGGCTGTTGAAGGACGATGGATCCACAAAGGTTTGCCACTTGACTTTGACCTCAAATTGCAAGAATATACCGTATTTTTAAAGTATTGGTTCATTATGGCAGGCGGAAACGAAGATCTGAAGGGCAACGATCCTGTTTCGCCTCAGGCGGTTTATGAGGTTTCCCGGATTTGGAGAAGCTTTTGGCCGGACACCTGTACCCATTTTGAATATTGAAAGGCGAGGAATTGAATTGAGACAGTCGAAACTGTTGTTGGGAAATGAAGCCATTGCCCGCGGGCTGGTTGAGGCCGGATGCGCGGTGGCCACATCCTATCCCGGAACCCCCGCTTCCGAAATACTTCCGGCTGTGGCCCGCTTTAAATCCGATGAAAATCACGGCGGGCATGTCCAATGGGCCGTCAATGAAAAAGTGGCCTTCGAGATAGCCTATGCCGCCAGCATAGCCGGCTTGAGGGCGGCTGTGAGTATGAAACAGGTGGGATTGAATGTGGCCTCCGACCCTTTGATGAGTGCCGCCTACATGGGGGCCAAGGGTGGCTTCCTGGTTATCAGCGCGGATGATCCCGGACCCCATTCTTCCCAGACCGAACAGGATAGCCGTCTTATGGCTATGATGGCCAAGGTGCCGGTTCTCGACCCGGCTTCTCCGCTTCAGGCCAAGCAAATGGTTAAAATCGGCTTCAGGTTGTCGGAGCAGTTTTCCATACCCGTGTTGCTCAGGCCTACCACCAGGGTTTGCCACAGCCGCCAGGATATTGAAATGGGAAGTGCAACCGGGGTTGAATTGAATCCCGATTACCAGAAAGATCCATTGCGTTGGGCGGCCACACCCAAATTCAGGTTCAAACTGCATGCCGAACTCGAAGACAAGCTGGCCCGTATTGCAAGGTGGGAATCCACCCGCCCGGTTCAAGTCAACCGGGTCGAAGGCGGCTCGCAGGCGGTAGTGGCGTCAGGCGTGGCTGCTGCTCATGCGGAAGAGATTTTCAAGACTCTTGGGATTTGGGACACAGTGCCCCTGTTCCAAGTCCTGCAACCATACCCCCTGCATGAAGAATTCGCTCGCCGGCTTTTAGAGTCTTATCAATCTGTCCTGGTTCTGGAAGAAACAACGGGAGTTATTGAAATGCAGCTTGCATCCCGCAGCCGGGTCCGGGGCAAGATGACAGGAGACGTGCCGGCGGTAGGTGAGATACTTCCCGAGGATATAGAGCAGATAGTGGCAGGGTTTGTGGGGATGAAATCTTCCACCCGCCGCCTTTCCGACGCTCCCGGCCGAAGGCCGACCCTTTGTGCCGGGTGCCCGCATCGGGCCGCCTTTTTCGCCATCAAGAAAGCGGCCCCCAAGGGTATTTATCCCAGTGACATAGGCTGCTATACTTTGGGCCTGAACCTTGGGGCGGTCGATACTGTCCTTTGCATGGGGGCGGCCGTCAGCCAGGCTGCCGGTTTCCATCATGCCTTGAAAAACCAGCCTACAAAGCCTCCAATCGTGGCCACCATAGGCGATTCAACCTTTTT
>JALVRI010000314.1 GCA_027031325.1 Desulfobacteraceae bacterium | reverse complement strand
TGGCCTCGTAAGAAGGGTTGAAAAGCATCTGGCCGTTGGCCTGTTTGATTGCAATTATGATCAGGTTGAAATCCTGGCGGATGCCCGATTCCTGCAGAATAAGACCGTTGAGCCTCGATTCGACGGTGACCGGGATCTCTTCCATTTGAATGTCGGCGTTGCTTTGGGCGAAGGCCAGGTCGAAAAAACTCGTAACCGTCGGCCGTATGACCCGCTGAGCCATGGTGGCCGCACCCATCTCGTAGGGAGATTCAACCATCGAGGCTCCGGCTGCCAGGAGTTTGGATTTGGCTTTTTCGTTGCTGGCCCGGGCGATTATTTTCAGTTCCGGGGCCAGCTGCCGGGCGGTCAGGACCAGGAAGACGTTGTCGGTGTCGGTTCCCAGGGCGGCAATCAGGGCTTCCGCGTGGTTTATGCCGGCCTGGACAAGGTTGGCTTCATCGGAAGCATCGCCGTTGATATACAAAATTCCCTCCTGTTCGAGCTGTTCGATCCGCTTCCCGTTTTTCTCGATTACTACCAGGGATGAACCTTCGTTTTGCAGTCGTCTGCAAATAACCGAACCTATGCGGCCGAAGCCGCAGACGATATAGTGGTTCTTCAAGCGTGCTATCTTGCGGTCCAATTTTCTCCTCCCCAGTAAAATCCTTATCCGCCCTTCGACCATGAACTGGATGACTGTACCGGCGACATAGAGAAAGAAACCAACCCCCACCACGATCAAGATCATGGTATAGATCTGGCCCATCCGGTTCATGGGGTGAATTTCCTTGTATCCCACGGTCGCCAGGGTGATTACGGTCATATACAAGGCATCGATGGGATCCCATCCTTCCAGAAGCATGTATCCAAGTGTGCCTGTAAGAATGAGCAGTACGGCTGAAGCAATCGAGATGACGACCTGTTTTTCGTGATGCATTTGGCTGTTGTTCGCTTATGGTCAAGGCAATGGCCGGAGCCGGTTGGGGCCATGGTAACCATGGACGGGACCGGGAGCAACCTTTTTTTGGGGCTTGCCGGGATTTAAAACAGTACTTGTCGCCGGGCCGCCGCCGGCAATCGGCTTGACCCCAATCCGGCCCTCTGGTAGAAGGCCTTGAGGAGTATGGATATGAAATACCAGCGCTTGCGCCACGAAATGGTTAAACGCCAACTTGAGGCCCGTGGTATCACCGATCCCGGGGTATTGGCTGCCATGCGGACCGTTCCCCGCCATCTGTTCGTAAGCGAGGCTTTGATGGACCAAGCCTACGGTGATTTCCCCCTTCCCATCGGGGAGCAGCAGACCATCTCCCAGCCTTACATAGTGGCCGAGATGACCCAGGCCCTCCAGCTCGGTAAAGACGACCGGGTTCTTGAAATCGGCACCGGTTCAGGGTACCAGGCAGCGGTTTTGGCCCAGATTGCCTACCGGGTCTATACCATGGAAAGGATCTATTCTCTCTACATCAAGGCCCGCCGCCTCTTCGATCAGCTCAAGTATTACAATATCGTCACGCGCTATTCCGACGGAACCACGGGGTGGAAAGACGAAAGCCCCTTCGACGCCATCATCGTTACCGCCGGTGCCCCCAGGATTCCCA
>JALVRI010000313.1 GCA_027031325.1 Desulfobacteraceae bacterium | reverse complement strand
CAATGGACTCGGTATAGATGACTTTGGTATGTTTATTTATTGCCTTTTTTACCTTCTCGGGTTGGGAGATGTCCACAAAAGTTGTTTCGATTCCAAATCTGGGCATCAAGTCAGCCATCAGGGCATGTGTGCCTCCATATATGGTGTCGCTCGAAACTATGTGATCTCCCTGGCGACACAACTGGAGCAGGGTGCAAGCTATGGCAGACATTCCGCTGCTTGTGCACATGGCAGCCTCGGTTCCTTCCATCGCGGCCAGGTAACGGCCCAGCACGCTGACAGTCGGGTTAAAATGGCGGCTGTAGAGAAAACACCCCCCTTTGTCAGGGCCCTTGGCGCCCTTGAAGATTTCAGGCAAGGTGTGTGGGTCGATTACCGTAAAGGTGGCCGAGCGAGAGATGGAAGGAGCCACCCCTCCGTGTTCGCCGAACTCCCGGCGGGCTGAAATCATCGCCAATTCAGGAGCGTAAGGTTGCATTGAGACCTCCTTACTCGTTGGGGTTAATGATCCTGGGACGTTGCGGGTATGGATAAAAAGAAGGCAGACACAGGGCCTATCTCGGAAAAAATAATGAAGGTTTCGCAACGACCAAAATCAGGCAGAGCGGCTATCTGGGTTTTTACCAGATTGCCAAGATCGTCCAGATCCTTTGCAAACACGTGCAGCACATAGTCGAAACGGCCACTGACATGGTAGCAGGATTTTATGCAAGATACGCGTTGGACCGCTTTTTCGAAATTGCGGATTTGGTTGGCCTCGTGACGGTTGAGACTGAGCCCTACCAGGGCCTGGACATTGAATCCAAGATGACGACGATCAACGATGGCGCGATAACCCTTTATGATTCCGCGGCTTTCCAGGCGTTTTACCCGTTCCTGTACAGTGGTTGTGGGTATATTGAGACTTCTGGCAATGGCGCTGATTTTCTCACGTCCATTGCGGCAAAGGGCCTGTAGGATTCGGCGATCTAAATCATCCATTGATTGGCTCCCCAAATGACATCCGAAATACGTATATTGTGGTATATATCCGGATAAAATACAAGAAAAATATAAAATAAACTAAAAAATAAATAATAAGACGTAAATTTAACATACGCTTTGCGTTATCCCCCTCGCATCTTCGCCAAACTTGTGAGCTGCAAATCCGGGATAAAAAGGTGTTCCAGGCTGCCGGAAAGGGCCTAGGGTAAAAAACGGCCGGAGCGGTAACCTGATCTCTGGTTCAGAAAACCGGTAAGCTGTAAGTGAGAAGATGCCGGAGTTTGTGATACTATAGGCTGATTTCAGGCAAGGCTTTTTCGCAGATTGATGAAGTTGCTCCTGTCAAAACCGAGTGTTTTGAAAAACGACAACAAGTCGGTCGAGTCCCAGCGAACAGAAGTGTAGACTGAGGTTATCCCCGCTTCTTTATAGATCTTGAATATCTCTTTGGCCAGGCTCTCTCCGATTCCACGACCCATGTATTCAGGATCTACTCCCAGGGTTGCTATCCAGGCGCTCTTTTCGATGCCGAATCCGAGGGTTAGGATATAGCTGATCATGAAACCGACGATCCTTCCATCGTGCTCGGCAACGTAACACATGTCCTGCTCGCTTTGGGCGTGCAGGCGGATCAACTTTTTGAAATCGGCATTGGCCGGCTTGCGGATAATAGCTGAATAAATATTGGCAATCTGTTCGGCATCGGTGGTTTCAAGCTTTCGAATTTTAATGTTTTTCACTTTGAAGGTCCTTTTGGTCGCAAACTAATCGATCCTTATGATCTTGACATTGTGGCCCACCCAGTTGGGCGGCAGATAAACCCTTCCGCTGTTGCCGCTGGATTTCACCTTTTTTTCTATCATTTCCTCGCCGTAGATTTCAAACTTGACCTTCCGCGGCACATCCTTGGAATTTTCTTGCGGCTTTCTGTTTTCCTTTTTGTCTTCTGGCACGGTAACCGCCTTTTTTCGCGGATTAATTGATTTATATCGACCCTATTTGGGCCGGGCAACTGAAATCGGGTCAATCTTGGATCTGTTTCCAGCCGGGATTGAAATTCTAATCCCCGGTAAATTCCATGTATTGGCTATATTATAGCTGCTCTTTGCGAGGGTCAAGGATTGATTTGCATTTTGACTGCATTTTTGCTTACATCATCAAACATGAACGTCGGCCTGGATTTATGCTCTCGTATATCACCTTCCGAAACTCCAATCACCTGCCTTGCTCGTGTTTGCTCTGTTGATCATGGCTCCGCTTTCAAAGTTGGGTCTGCTTTCTGCATTTTTGCCCCCCTTGGCAGGCTTTGTTTTTTGGACTCCAGCCTATCTCTTTTTTGTCTATCTGTTTGCAATCTTTTGGTTGAACGTCGGGTGATGATCCACACGGCTGATCTGCTATCGATTTTTCCAAACAACGGAAGGAGTTGAAGAAATGCCCGCGCACTATCCAAACTTGTTCCGGCCGCTGAAATTGGGGAACATGGAAGTTAGGAACCGGCTGCTTATGTCGGCCATGAGTATCAATTTCGGCGTGGACGAAAAGGGTATGGTAAATGAGCAGTTGACAGCCTATTTCGTCGCCCGGGCCAAGGGTGGGGCGGGCGCCATGCTTGTTGGAGGAGGAGCCGTACATCCAACCGGACTCGAACTGCCCCACCTTCCTACTTTGTGGGACGACGACTGCATAGGGCCTTTGGAGAAAATGGTCAAAGCGGTCAAACCCTTTGACTCCCGCTTCGGAGTCCAATTGATGCACGGGGGGCGCCAATCCTACCATGATCGCAAGGTCGCCCCTTCAGCAATTCCGGCGCCGGCGGTGGTAAAGGGTGTTCCCAGAGAATTGACGGCGGACGAGATTCTGGAGATGGTCGCCGCCTTCGGCAACGCAGCCCGCAGATGCCGCGAAGCAGGGTTTGATTTTATCGAAATCCATGCTGCCCATGGTTACCTGATCAACCAGTTTTTATCGCCCAATGCCAACCATCGCAAGGACCAGTATGGGGGAGCATTTGAGAACAGGATCAGGTTTCTGCTCCAGATAATAGCCGATATCCGTTCCAAGTGTGGTGAGGATTTTCCGCTCGGAATCCGCATCAATGGTGAAGATTACATCAGTGGGGGCTGGACAATGAAAGACACCCTCAGATTGGCACCCATCCTGGAAGGCCTGGGGGTGGCCTATCTTCACGTTTCGGCCGGGGTTTACGGTAGCAGGCAGTTGACCATTCCATCCATGTATGTTGAACAGGGTTGTTTCGTCCACTTGGCCGAGAGGGTAAAAGAAAAAGTTGCATTGCCCGTGGTGGCCGTTGGAAGGATAAAAACCCCTGAGATGGCGGAACAGATCATAAAAGAAGGCAAGGCCGACATGGTGGCCATGGGAAGGTCTTTCCTGGCCGATCCCCAGTGGCCCCGCAAGGCAATGGCCGGCCGCCGGAAAGCCATCCGCCATTGTATCGGTTGTTGCCTGGGATGCATCCACGCCGTCTTGGCATTGGAGCCTGGAGGATGTGTCGTAAATCCTTCTGTTGGCAGAGAATATCTTGCCGGGTCGCAAACAGCAGCCAGGGGCAGCGAGGCCACCGCCCTTAAGGTCCTAGTAGTGGGAGCCGGGCCGGCCGGTTTGGCTGCAGCCCGGGCGGCTTGTCTTGCGGGCTGCGAGGTGACCGTTTTGGAGAAGCAACGGAAGGTAGGAGGAGCCCTGGATGATGCTGCCAAGGCACCGGGAAGAAAAGAGCTTGGGGATATTATAAATTTCTTTCTCAATGAACTTGATGAACTTGGTGTGGAATTGAAACTGGGTCGTCCAGTTGACGCGGATTTCCTGGATGAACTGAGGCCGCAGGCTGTTGTGCTTGCAACGGGTGCTTTACCCGAGGCGCCGATGATCAAGGGCCTTGCCCGGACGGAGATGGAATTGTTCACCGTCAACGAGGTGGTAGGTGGGAAAGTGGATCTGTCGGGCCGTAAAATAATAGTTCTGGGGGGAGGGCAGGCAGGACTCGTGGGGGCCGATTATCTTGCCGGCCTTGGATGCACGGTCGCGGTTTTACACCGGGGAGAGCATTTTGCAGAAGAGATGTCCAGTAATGATCGCTATTATTTGCGCGAACGCCTGAAACAAGTAGATGTTTCCCTTTTCAAAAAGATCAGGAAGCTGAGATTCGATACAAAAGGAGTTAGCTTCAAGTGCAATGGAACCACGGTGGAGTTGAAAGGTTATGATGCCGTGGTCATTGCAGAAAACATGAAATCAGTCCGTCAGGCGGCCAACCTGTTGAAGGGTCGGCAAGTTGAGTTACACGTGATAGGTGACGCAAGGTCACCCAGGCATTTGATGTACGCCATTGAAGAGGGTGAGCAGGTGGCCGAAATGCTTGTAGCCGGCTAATAGGCCGTTTCGGGCGGGGGCTTTGCAAGCCGTTTTATGAACCCGGCTCGGCCCAACAACAAGGTTTACTCAAGCGGCATGAACCCGGTAATGTTTTCGATTCGGCCCCAGGGGCCCAGTACCATCCGGGCGATAGCCCAGCATTCTATGCCAAAGGGCAGGTAGCCTCCGTATCCCAGAACCGGCATGGCGAAGATATGCCAGCGGTCCACGTAGGCGATGCTATAACGCCACTGGGCCAAGCTGTAATAATTCCACATTTCCCAAAAAAAGCCGCAAATAAGCGCCGCCAATGCGGGAACAATCAGCGGCCTCCAGTCCCCCCGGGCAAGCGGGCTGAAAACCGTTTCCCGGCCGAAAGCCGCTTGAACGCTTGTGAGCAAAACAAGTGGCGCTATCCAGACAAAAGCAAAAAATTGGTCTGGGAAGACCCCAAGAAGGAAAAGGATGACGGCCGCCGAAAAGAGGATCACAAGAGGCGTCAAGCGTCCCTGTGGCAAGTCAAGTTTCAGGTAACTTTTGGCCGCAATTCCGAAGATGGGGAAGGTTGTCAGTAGCAAAATGGTGCTTGTAACGGCCGGCAGAACGGTGGCAAAAGCCAGAGAAGCGAATATCAGGTATTCGATTGGAGAAAAAACATCTACTTCCAGATAGTACCAATTGGATACGAAGCGATTCATGAACTCGAAAAACCACCAAAAAATCATGCTGACAATAAAAAGAAGCCCGAAACGTTTGGGACACAGG
>JALVRI010000312.1 GCA_027031325.1 Desulfobacteraceae bacterium | reverse complement strand
CGAGTTGCTCAAAATGACCATCGAGCAAACACCCCAGATGCCGCTGATGCTGGAAGAACTAACCCGGGCCTACCTGGAAGACGACCTGGAAAAGATCGGCCGGATTTCGACCAGGTTCACCCAGGCAAGCGCTCAGGAACTGATCCAACGCTTCATGAACAGGCTGAATGCCGAGCGCAACCGGCGGATGTTCCGTCGGCTGGCCAGGATCCTGGAACCAGGCGGTGTCTTTGTGGCCGTGGGGGCCCTGCACCTTGCCGGCCCGCAGGGACTGGTGGCCAGGCTCAGGCAGGCCGGTTTCAACCTTGTCCCCATCCACTGAGCAACCGGTAATTCGAGAAATTATCCCGGATTTTGCAGCTCGCGAGTTTGCCGAAGATACGCGGCGGAGGGCAGGCAGACCTACCTTGGTACTTCACAGGCATTTGAAGTGTATAATCCGGGTTCAGAGCACCCCGGCCACGTCCGGCTGGTGAAAAAAATGGCAATGTTTGGAGTAGGGGTATGACATCCCCAATGCCGCCGCCAGGAAAGCCTCCGTATCATTGGCCCGCAAGGGATATCGCCGGCCTATGCCCATGTGGGTGTCTTTATATTGTAGGCCGACAGGCAGTTTTTCAAGCTCCCGGTCACGGAAGAAGTAGTCCGGCCAGTTATAATCGTAGGCAACCGACTTACCTTTGTCAGGATCGTAATCCGGCCTGAGCATAATCTCTTTTTGAAACCGCAACAGGTCCTCGAGGCAAGGATCATTTTCTATCCCGCGGCAAGCCAGGAATTCCGCCAGGGCCCGGTAAAATTCGTCGAAATGAACTGAAATCCAGAGCCAGAGGTAGCTCCACAGGGGCCAGCCCCTGCGGCGGGGGTTGAAACCGGCCAGGAAGGCACGGGTGTCTTTTGGCACAAGGAGACGATTGATTTGGGGCATGTCCGGGTCATGGTAAAATTGGAATATCAGCTTTTCCAAACGGCGCACGGCCTCAAAAGCCGGGCTGGGGTTTTCCAGCATGAAGCGGATCAGCTCCCGGTAAAACCGCCTGTAGGTCATCAGTTCCCTGCGGGCCAGATGGATTGCCACAAAACGGGTATAGGCGCCGTTGTGCAAGGCCTGGATGGTTTCGCCGAAAAGAAAACACCAGGCCCAGTCCTCAACCGTCATGGTATTGGTGGCAAAGACCAGCTCGACCTCTTCCCGTACCTGGCCGGGGGCTGTCAGGCGCAAGGGCTTGAAACGGGTCTTAAGCCCGTATTTTCGACGCTGATCGGGCCGGCTCAGGGGAGCATTGGGTAAAAGCGCCAGCTCGTAGATCCTGATGTCGTCGTGAATCCCGATTTCCATCAGATCGCAGATGCCTTCGGTAAAGGACTGCCTCGTTTCCAGGGGCAGGCCGAGGATCAGTTCGGTGTAGGTAGGAATTCCCAGGCGGCGGTATTCGTGTTTGAGCCGGCGGTACTTGTCCAGGCCCAGAAAACCGCGGTGAACCGCCCTGAGGACCTCCGGGCTGACACTTTGCATCGACAAGGTAGTGCCCCAGAGCATACCGCTGCGGTGTAAAATCCGGCTGATATCCAAAACCCGCCTGTCGGATTG
>JALVRI010000311.1 GCA_027031325.1 Desulfobacteraceae bacterium | reverse complement strand
CTACCTGACCGGAGAACCTAACCCGGAGGCGGCGGCGCTGGTGACCGATCTCTTCTTAGATGAATTGAGGCGCGTCGCCCATGTCTCGGTAAAGCTGCTGAAGTATCCCCTGCCGGGGTGGCGGAAAGGGAGGGAAAGGATTGCTCTTTTGGAACTTGCAAGGTCTTACGATGCCGATGGCATCCTGGTGGGCTACTTGTACCTGTTCAAGCAGCGGCAGGGTAAACAATACTCGGTGGTGGAACCGGCGACGGTTGCCTTCGACGTGGTCTTACTGGATGCCCGCAATGGGCAGGTGGCCTGGAAGGCAGCTTACAACGAAAAACAGCGGGCATTGAGTGAAGACCTCTTGTCCTTGGGTGATTTCGTCAAGCGCGGTGGACGCTGGTTGACTGCCGAGCAGCTTGCCAGGGACGGGATTGCAAAGGTGCTTGAAAATTTTCCGGGCCGCCGCAAACAATGATATTGACTTATTAGGAGACCCCATATATACTTAGAAATTTTAGAAGCAGGCTATGATGCGTGGGCAAGATGGGGCGTTTCTTTTTTTTGAAAATCCGAAGGATCATGACCAGATTTATCCGGTAAGATCCTTTGGTTTTTTGTTTTGTAACCTCTTTTGCCCGAAAAGCTCAACCAATTTTCAAAGGGCTGTACCGGCAGGTTGATTCAACAGCCCCCGGACAGGCACTAGGGAGGACGGCCCCAAGGCGACCAATGATCCCTGAGGATACCATACAAGCCGTCAAGACAGCTGCTGACATACTAGATGTTGTATCCGAAAGGGTGGTATTGAAAAAAGCAGGGCGCAACTATGTAGGTTTGTGCCCTTTTCATTCTGAAAAGACGCCGTCTTTTACCGTCAGCCCGGACAAGCAAATATTTTACTGTTTCGGTTGCCACACGGGTGGGTCGGTGATTAGTTTCATCATGAAGTCTGACGGGTTGTCATTCCCGGAAGCCGTAAGGTTTCTCGGCCGGCGTTATGGAATAGATGTGCCCGAGGCCGGGGGAGGACGCCGGCAGCACCGGATGACCGAAAACGACAGGCTCTACGCTTTGAACCAGGCCGCCATGGAGTATTTCGTCCGCTGTCTCGAAGGCGACCAGGGTACCAAAGCCAGAGCCTATCTTATGGGAAGGGGTTTTACAAACAAAACCATCCGCAGCCACCGGCTGGGATATGCGCCTGACAGCTGGGACGGGTTGCTGAACCACATGCTGGGCAAGGGTATCGCCACCGGCCTGCTGGAAAAGGCCGGGCTGGTTGTCGCCCGTCGCAAGGGCGGCGGTTTTTACGATCGCTTCAGAGACAGGGTCGTATTCCCGATTTTCGACAACGCCGGCAGGGTAGTGGGATTCGGCGGCCGGACAATGGACAATCAGATACCCAAGTACCTGAATTCGCCCGAGACCCCCATCTTCAACAAACGGCGGGTCCTTTACGGGATCGACAAGGTCAGGCCGGCGGCTCGTAAATCCGGATTGATATTCGTGGTTGAAGGGTATTTCGACATGCTGGCCCTTTTCCAGGTGGGTGTCGAAAACGTGGTCGCCACCCTGGGAACGGCCCTTACAAGCGGCCATGTTCAGGCC
>JALVRI010000310.1 GCA_027031325.1 Desulfobacteraceae bacterium | reverse complement strand
ATTTTCATGGGATTTGCCGCCATGTGCATCCTGATGGTGATGGTGATTCCCATTCCGCCGGCGCTGCTCGATCTTTTCCTGACTTTCAATATTACCTTTGCCCTGGTGATCCTGCTGGTGGGTATGTACGTCATGAGCCCCCTGGAATTCTCTTCTTTTCCATCTATTTTGTTGCTGGCAACACTGTTTCGTCTCTCCCTGAACGTCGCGTCCACCAGGATGATACTCCTGCATGGCAGCGAGGGGACCCAGGCCGCCGGGAAAGTGATCAAGGCCTTCGGGAACTTCGTTGTCGGCGGCAATTACGTGGTCGGGGTGATCGTATTCCTTATTCTAGTGGTGGTCAATTTCGTGGTCATAACCAAGGGTGCCGGGCGTATCGCCGAGGTTGCGGCCCGCTTCACCCTTGATGCCATGCCCGGCAAACAGATGAGCATCGATGCCGACCTGAATGCCGGACTGATCGACGAAAATGAAGCCCGGCGCCGGAGGGAACAAATTGCCCGTGAATCGGAATACTATGGTGCCATGGATGGCGCCAACAAGTTCGTGCGCGGAGACGCCATTGCCGGTATAATCATAACCCTGATCAACATAATCGCCGGTTTTGCCATCGGTGTTTTGCAAAACGGCATGTCGTTCGGACAGGCGGCCCAGACGTATACCCTGCTTACCGTGGGTGACGGGCTGGTCAGCCAGGTGCCGGCGCTTATCATCTCCACGGCGGCCGGCGTCGTTGTCAGCCGGGCAGGTTCCGACAGCGGCCTTGGCAGGGAAATCGCCTCCCAGCTCTTTTTGCAGCCGCGGGCGGTGGCCGTGGCTGCGGTTATCCTTTTCGGTTTCGGCCTGATTCCCGGCCTGCCGACCTTCCCGTTTTTCATGCTGGGCGGTATCAGCGGGCTGGTTGCCTACCTTGTCTTCCAGACCCGCCAGGCGGAACGCCAAATCGAAGCTCCCCAAGAAGACCTGGAGCAAAGCCAGGATTCAGACGGCGAGCAGGGTTTTCATCCCTTGCCGCCACTGGATATCCTGGGCCTTGAAGTCGGTTACGGACTGATTCCGCTGGTGGACGTGGAACAGGACGGACAGCTGCTCGAGCGGATAAAATCCATCCGCCGCCAAATAGCCCAGGAAGTCGGTATCGTCGTGCCCTCGATCCACATTCAGGACAATATGCAACTCAAGCCCGGCCAGTACTCGATCAAGCTCAAGGGGATAGAAGTTGCCTCGGGGGAATTGATGATCAATTACTACCTCGCCATGAGCCCCTCGCCCGACGTTGAGCCGCTGGACGGGATTGCAACCAAGGAGCCGACCTACGGCCTGGACGCTTACTGGATCAAGGAAACCGAACGCGAAAAGGCGATGGCCAAAGGTTACACGGTCGTCGACCTGGCGACGGTGCTGACAACCCACTTGTCGGAGGTGATCCGCCGCCACGCTCACGAGTTGCTCGGGCGGCAGGAAGTTCAGCAATTGATCGACAGCGTCAAGGAAACCCATCCCAAGGTTGTCGAAGAATTGGTTCCCAACCAACTCAGCCTGGGAGGGGTTGTGAAAGTTCTCCAGAACCTGCTCAAAGAGCAGGTGCCTATC
>JALVRI010000309.1 GCA_027031325.1 Desulfobacteraceae bacterium | reverse complement strand
TTTATGGAGCTTGACAGCGGGGCGATCATGAAGGTAGGTTGATTACCCGTCGTCTTGGGCGGTTTTTGCTGCTCGCCTAGGACCAAGATTCGGGACGAGGTACCTTTATGTCGATTGTTGCCGTTATTCCTTCAAGATACGAATCCAGCCGCTTCCCTGGAAAACCCCTGGCATTGATCAAGGGCCGGCCCATGATCCGGCATGTCTACCAGAGGGTGATGGCTGCCAAGCTGGTGGAAAAAGTTGTCGTGGCGACGGACGATTCGCGAATCGTTAAGGCCGTCGAGCAATTCGGGGGAGAGGCGATGATGACCAGCCCCCAAAACCGCTCGGGAACCGACCGGGCCGCGGAGACGGCGGTCAAGCTTGGACTGGGGCCGCGTGATATAGTGGTGAACATCCAGGGAGACCAGCCGCTGGTAGACCCGCGCTGCATAGACCAGGTAGTAAGCCCTTTGCAACAGACCCCTGAACTGGAAATGAGCACCCTGGCCTTTCAGATTGTCGATCCCCGCGAGTACAGTGATCCCAAAGACGTAAAGGTTACGATGGACAATAACGGATTCGCGCTCTATTTTTCCAGGTCGCCCATACCCCATGATCGTGACAACGATAGCCTGCCCGCCGCCTTCAAACATCTCGGCGTCTATGCCTACCGATGTGACTTCCTTCAAATTTTCAGCAAATTACCTCAAGGGCGGCTTGAGCGCATCGAAAAACTCGAACAGCTTCGGGTCCTGGAGCATGGCTACAGGATCAAGGTCGTGGTCACCGGCTACGATTCTCCGGAAGTAGACCTTCCGCTCGATATTGAAAGGATCGAAAGCAAGATGGCCTGAGTTTAGCGGGTTTTCCCTGGGGGGCCTTCGGTTTCGACGGCACGGGTGGCCGGAAACCCGCCATGGAGCGCCGGAAATTTCCGGTCCAAGCCTTATTGCTTGATGTCTTGCTCGATTATCTTTTGGGGGGGCTTTACGTTCTCTCCCGCCTGGGAAGGGGGCTTGGTTTTGGTCTGTTTGGCCTTGGCAGCCCCTGTCGGGCGGGTAGGTGTCGATCCGCTCCGGCGGTCAAGCTTTGAGCGCAGCCTTGCCAGATCTTTCCGCAGCTTTTCAAGTCTTTTTGCAAGCTTATCAATATCCAGTTCCAGGGCCTGTCTTATTTTCAGGGTTTCAAGCCTGACGGCAAGCTCCATGTCTTCTTTGGTCACCAGCCTGGCTGCTATCTGCTGGATCTGTTTTTCGGCCAGCCCGACCCTTTCGGCTAGGGCAGCCGTCTGGCCCTTCAAGTCCTCCAGTTCGCCTTTGGTTCCGGCCCGGTAAGTGTCTATTTGTCCCTCAAGCTTTTTCAGGGAAGATGTTATTGTCTTGAGTCGGCGGTCGGTTCTCGATTCCAATTTTGAAAGGACCTTGGTTGAGGCCGCTGAACGGCTCAGCTTGTCAAGCCGGGATGCGATTTTATCGACCGCAACAGTATGGGAAGCGTTGGACTTGGTGATTGCTTCCATCTTGGATTCCAGCTCGGCTTGCCGCAGGGAAAGGGAAGAAAATCTTGAATCCAGCTCCTTGGCAAGGCTTTGGACGCTGCTTGTCCCGCTGTACTGGGTGCGGATCACCCTTTTCTTGATATCCAGGTATGCAACGGCCAGGATAACGACTATCATCAAGGGAATCAGGATCGAGATCAAGGTGACCCGCTGGCTCAGCTTTTCAAGGCGTAATTCTTCGATCTCGTCTTTGTAGACCGAGACCGGATCTTCAGGTTCTATTTCAAGCTTGAAACCGTTGTCTTCTTTGTCCTGGTTCATTTCGTCTATTCCCACTCGATGGTGCTCGGCGGTTTGGAGCTGATGTCGTAGACAACCCGGTTGACACCGCGCACTTCATTGATGATGCGGTTTGAAATCCGGGCCAACAGCTTGTGGGGCAACCTGGCCCAGTCGGCCGTCATGGCGTCCTTGCTGGTCACGGCCCGCAGCGCAACGATGTTTTCGTAGGTGCGGCTGTCACCCATGATACCGACGCTTTTTATCGGCAAAAGGACTGCAAAGGATTGCCACAAGCGCCTATAATATCCGGCAGCCCTGATTTCATCAAGCAAAATGGCATCCACTTGTCTTAATATAGAAAGCCGGGGGGGTGTTATCCGGCCTATGATCCGGATGGCCAAGCCAGGTCCGGGAAAAGGTTGGCGCCAGACCAGATCGTCATCCAACCCGAGGGTCCGTCCGAGTTTGCGCACTTCGTCCTTGAAGAGAAATTTCAATGGTTCAAGCAGCTTGAGCTTCATCCTCTTTGGAAGACCACCGACATTGTGGTGAGACTTGATAACCGAAGAAGGTCCACCGAAAGCCGAGCGGGACTCGATAACATCAGGATAGAGGGTTCCCTGGGCCAGGAATTCGGCCCCCTTTATTTTCTTGGCCTCGGCTTCGAAAACTTCCATAAAGACCCTGCCGATGATTTTTCTTTTTTTCTCCGGGTCGGAAACTCCCTTCAGGGCACTTAGAAACTTGCGGCGGGCGCTTACGAAACGGATATTGATTTGGAGGTGCTGCTTGAGCCGCTGCTTGAGCTGGAGGGCCTCGTCTTTTCGCAACAGCCCGTTGTCAACGAAGATACAGGTAAGTTTGCGGCCGATCGCCCTGTGGATCAAAAGGGCGGTCACCGATGAGTCCACCCCGCCGGACAGACCAAGGATGACTTTCTTGTTTCCGACTTCCTGCCTGATGCCATCCACCGCCTCGGCGGCAAAAGATTTCATTGTCCAGGAAGGTTTGCATTTGCAAACCTGAAATAAAAAATTGGAGATAATCTTCTTGCCGCAGGTGGTATGCTCGACTTCGGGATGGAACTGAAGCCCGAAAAGACGTTTCCTGGTGTCGGCGGCGGCGGCAATTGGTGTGTTCTCGGTAAATCCGAGCACTTTGAAACCATCTGGAAGTTCAACGATTGAGTCCCCATGGCTCATCCAGCACTGGCTTTTGGCAGGCAAGGATTTGAATAGTGTGGTGCGGCTCCTGGTCCGCAGCTCGGCAAAGCCGTATTCCCGTTTGCGGGCCTGGGCGACCTTGCCTCCAAGCTGGGCGACCATGAACTGCATGCCGTAACAAATTCCCAGTACGGGGATTCCAAGCTCGAAAAGCCCCGGATCGGCCTTGGGGCTGTCCGGATTGTAGATGCTGGCCGGCCCCCCGGAAAGGATGATTCCCTCCGGTTTCAGGGCCTTTATCTGTTCCAGCTCTATCCCGGGCGGTTCGATACGACAATAGACTTTGTTTTCCCGTACCCGCCGGGCTATCAGCTGATTGAACTGCGACCCGAAGTCGATGATAAGTATCATTCAAGCTCCTTGCCCTTAGTTTCTATAATGAACAGAAAAGGTTAAACGATTTGCGAAAACAGGCTGAATATGGTAGAGACCGCTGAAAATGTCAAGTTTTTCTGGAATTTGGTACAGGAAAGGCCGGCGGCCATGATCGTGCAGATATATGAAATCCAGAACCCGGACGAAGCCGAAGTCATGCTTGGACTCGGCGTTGATCACATCGGCAGCGTGGTGACCGATCCGGACGACTGGAAGGATCCGGTGATTCGGCAAACAATCGCCCATGTTCGGCAATCAGGGGGGCGAAGCTGTCTTATCGCCCTTACCGGGCAGATGGAGTCGATCATCGGGATCATCGAGTACTACCAGCCCGACATCTTCCATTTTTGTGACCATCTCGACCCTCTTGACGAGCCGGTCCTGAACACGGCCATCGATATGCAACTGAAAATAAAAGAGCTATTTCCCGGGCTGGAACTGATGCGCACCATCCCCGTATCCCAGGCCGACGCTCCGGCCGATGACAGATGCCTCGAGCTTGCACGGCATCTGGAGCCTGCAAGCGACTGGCTTTTGATCGACACCCTGCTGGTCGAAAAACGCCAAAAATCCGCCAAGCAGCCGGTGGAAGGTTTCATTGGAATTACCGGCAAGCCCTGCAACTGGGACCTGGCCCGCCGGCTTGTAGAAACAACTTCCATCCCGGTCATCTTGGCAGGAGGGCTTGGACCGGACAATGCCGCCCGGGCGGTTGAGCGGGTAAAGCCGGCCGGGGTGGACAGTTGCACCCTTACCAATGCCGTCGACCTTGATGGCAATCCGATTCGTTTCAAGAAGGATCCTGATAAAGTAAGACGTTTTGTCAGGGCAGTCAAAGATATGCGTCAGGAAAGGAAACCGGTATATGCTTGAAAGTGGTGATTTGAGAAAAGGTTTGAAGCTTGAGATCGATGGAGATCCGTACATCATTGTCCAGTTCGAATTTGTCAAACCCGGCAAGGGCCAGGCACTTTACAAATGCCGGTTGAAAAACATGCTTACCGGCGTGCAGTTCGACAAGACCTTCAGGTCGGGCGAAAAGTTCAAGGAAGCAGACCTCGAGGAAGTCGAAATGGAGTACCTCTATTTTGACGGCAACAGCTACTGCTTCATGAATACCACCAACTATGAACAGGAGATGCTGTCTGCCGATCAGGTGGGTGAGGCCAAGGCCTTCCTGAAGGAAAATACTGTCTGCAACGTATTGCTTTTTCAAGGACGGCCCATCGGAATTTCGCTGCCCAACTTCGTGGAACTCGAAATCACGGAAGCCGAACCCTGGGCCAAGGGTGACACCGCCGCCGGAAGCACCAAACCGGCGACCCTTGAAACCGGCCACGTCGTCCAGGTCCCACCATTTATCAACGTCGGCGAGAAAATCAGGATAGATACCCGCAGCGGGCAGTACGTGGAGCGGGTCAAGGGCTGAAAATCGCGTTACCGGCCTTGCCTGAAATGCGGCCAGAAAAGCACCGCAATGGAAGTTAGGCCCCCAAACTTGTTCAACCCGGATTTTGCAGCCCGCGGGTTTGGCGAAGATGCGAGCAGGTATTTGAAGTGCATGATCCGGGTTGAGGGCTCTTTTATTCGGCTTTTCGGGGAGCCAGCAGGACTATGTCGCCGTAGTAGGCAACGGTGCTATCGCCGGTATTGTCCGTGTCTGTCATGATTGCAATGGCCGAGATCATGCCGGGTTCCCGGCCGTAAGCCCGGCGATAGTCTTCCAGGATGTTTCTCCGCTCTGTCACCCACTTGGCGGCCATGGACTTTCCGCTGCGAACCACCACCATCTTTA
>JALVRI010000308.1 GCA_027031325.1 Desulfobacteraceae bacterium | reverse complement strand
CCGACAGGCTGACCATGAGTTTTTCCAGGGCCGTCTGGTCGGTGCGGGGACGCCCGCGGAATTCTTCCAGCAGGCGATAGCCCTTGATGGAGCGTATCATCCGGCGGGCCTCGTTGCGCCCTATGGGCGCAAGCCGGAAGACAACGTCCTGGAAGACTTCCACCAGCACCCCGCCGATGCCGAACATGAGCAAGGGGCCGAAAACCGGATAGCGGTTCATGCCCATGATCAATTCTACTCCTTCCGGTGCCATCTGCTGAATCAACACACCCTTGATCTCGGCCTCGGGATCGAAGTTCCGGGCGGCGGTCGTAATCTGCTCGAAAGCCCGGCGGACTTCGTCCCGGCTTTCCAACCCCACCTTGACCCCGTCGGCGTCGGTTTTGTGAACGATCTGGGGGCTGACGATTTTCATGACCACCGGGTAACCGATCTTTTCAGCCAGCTTGACGGCTTCGTCCGGGCCGGTGGCCAGCTCTGTGGCCAGGGTCTTGAAACCATAGCATTTCATCAGCTCCAGCCCTTCCAGCTCGCCAAGGTAAGTCTTGCCTTCCAGGAGGTATTGTTCGATGATTCGGCTCGCCGCTTGGCTGTCATGGCTCAACTTGAACTGGGCCAGGTGCTGGCGGTTGAGCCAACGGGAATACCGGTAGAGCGCGCCGAAGGCCTTGGCCGCGTTTTCCGGGAAGCGGAAGACCGGCACACCGTGTTCCTGGAGGTACTTGACTCCCGCCGACACGTCGATGATCCCCATGAAACAGCAAAGAATCGGCTTGTGGGACCGGCGCGCGATACGGACGATGGCCTCGGCCGTGCCAAGAACGTTGGTCATGGACTGGGGAGTCAAAATCACCAGGGCCCCGTCGACATTTTGATCACGGATGACGGCCGCCAGGGCATTTTCGTAGCGATCCGAGGCGGCGTCTCCGATGACGTCCACCGGGTTGTGAAGGTTGGCCGTTTGGGGCAGGTGGCTGGCCAGCACCTCGACGGTCTCGGGTGAAAAACGGGCCAGTTCCAGCCCGGACGAGACGGTCATGTCGGTGGCCACGATTCCCGGCCCGCCGGCATTGGTGACTATGGCCACCTTGTTTCCAGCCGGCACCTTGCGGCGCAGCTTGCCCAGCTCGCTTTCGTTCTTGTAGGCAAAAGCGCTGGCAAAATCGAAAAGCTCATCAATGGTGTCCACCCTGATGATCCCCGACTGGCTGAAGATGGCATCGTAGACCCCTTCGGTTCCGGCAAGCGCCCCGGTATGGGAGGCCGCCGCCTGGGCCCCGGCTGTGGTGCGCCCGGATTTGATTACCAGCACCGGCTTGGGCCGGAAATCACCCGAGGTGATCTCTTTGACCGTGGCGATGAACTCCGGGCCCCGGCGCAGCTCCTCCAGGTAGAGCATGATGACCTCGGTATCAGTGTCCTGATGGAGGTAACGGAGCAGGTCCAGCTCGTCCACGTCGGCCTTGTTGCCGATTGAGATGAACTTGGAAAACCCGAACTCGCGGTCGGCGGCAAAATCGAGCACCGCCGTGCAGAGGGCGCCGCTCTGGGAGATGAAGGAAATGTTACCCGGGGCCGGCATGCGGGCTGAAAAGCTGGCGTTGAGGCGTACGGCCGGCAGGGGGTTGATTACTCCCAGGCAGTTGGGACCGATCATCCTGACCCCGGCCTTGCGGCAAACCTCAACGATCCGGTCTTCGTATTGACGTCCTTCGGGACCCACCTCGCGGAAACCGGCCGAAACGATGACAATCCCCTTGACATCGTTTGCAACAGCTTCCTCCACGGCTTTCAGGGCCAAAGGGGGCGGCAGGATGATCATTCCCAGGTCGACCGGATCGGGAATCTCCGAAATGCTGGGATAGGCCCGCACGCTGGCAATGGATCGGGCCGAGGGATTGACCGGGTACAAGGTTCCGGTGAACCCTCCCCGCAGAATGTTGACGAAAATATCGTGGCCGACCTTTCCGGGCACGGTGGAAGCGCCGACTACGGCCACCGAGCGGGGCGCGAAGATGGCATCCAGGTTATCCATGTCTACTCCTTCCTTGATCGTTTCCAGCCAGGCAAATCCTGGTCATTGATCTTTTTTCAGACGCGGCCGGCTTTCTTGACGGCCACTGCCCGGCGGTATGCCTGCTGCCGGTCCAGGCCGAACCGGCGGGCCACCAGGGCCGCAGCAGCGGAGACCGAACCGCCGGTTTGCTCCAGGGCCGTACACAGGGCTTGGTCCAGTTCTTTTGCGCCTACCTCCGTAATTGTCTTATCGGCACCGGCCACCAAGAGCGTTACCTCTCCTTTTAGCACCGGACGGCTTTCGATTTCGCGGGACACCTTGTCCAACGATCCGCGGATGAATTCTTCGTGCAACTTGGTCAGCTCCCGGGCAACCACCGCCTGTCGATTGCCCAGAACCCGGCGCAGATCCTCCAGCAAGCCCGGCAGCCGGCGCGGGGATTCGAAAAAAACCAGGGTGCGGCGCTCATGGGCCAGGTTTTCAAGCACCTTGAGGCGTTTGCCCTGCTTGCGGGCCGGAAACCCGACGAAAACGAAGGTGTCGGTGGGCAGCCCGGAAGCACTCAGGGCGGCGGTGAGGGCCGAGGCTCCCGGGACTGGGACCACCGGAACCTGGCTGGCGACGGCGGCTGTCACCAAGCGGTAGCCGGGGTCGGAAACAAGGGGTGTGCCGGCGTCACTGATCAAGGCCACGCTGCGGCCGCTTTCCAATTCCTGCATGAGCCGGGCGGCCTGGCGGGTCTCGTTGTGCTCGTGGTAGGCAACAAGCCTGCGCCGAATGCCGTAACCTGCCAGCAGACGGCCGCTGGTGCGGGTGTCTTCGGCAGCCACCACGTCGGCCTGCTCCAAGACAGCAAGGGCTCTGAGGGTTATGTCAGCCCGGTTGCCGATGGGCGTGGCCACAAGGTACAGGGTGCCGCCTTCCACGGCCGGCTTGTCATCCATAGGCAAGGTCAAAGGCATTGGCAATCACCTCTACCCGCGGCGGACGGCAGCCGGCATCGACGGTGACCACGTCGAACCTGGCGCGCATTCCCTCAAGGCCCTTGATCTTGATGTACTCGAGGGCCACCATGGACAACCGGCGCTGTTTGGCCGGGGTCACGGCCTCAGCCGGACTTCCGAATCTATTGGAAGACCGGGATTTCACCTCCACGAAAACAAGGTCCTTTTTGTGACGTGCCACAAGATCTATCTCGCCCCGGGCCGTTTTGAAATTACGTTCCACTACGGTGTAGCCCAGTTTCTTCAGGTGCCTGGCAGCCAGGTTTTCGCCCCGCCGTCCCAGGCGTTGGTTGCGGTTCAGCATGGCCTGCCGGTCTCCAGAAGCTCGCGGACTCCCTTGAAGGTCTTACGGTGCAGGGGGCAAGGGCCATGGCTGGCAAGGGCCTGCTTATGCGCCGGCGTCGGATAACCCTTGTGGCGGTCGAAACCATAGTGGGGAAAGCGGCGGTGACAGGAAAGCATTATCCGGTCCCGGGTCACCTTGGCGATAATTGAAGCACAGGCGATGGAGATACTGCGGGAGTCACCCCTGACCAGGGGCTGCTGGGCCGCGGGAAAGTCGATGGTGAAGTTGCCGTCTATCAGCAGCAGCGACGGTTTCGGTTCCAGGCGGGAAACAGCCCTTGCCATGGCCAGCCGTGCGGCCTGAAAAATATTGATGGTGTCTATGCGGGCTGCATTTACGATTCCCACCCCAACGGCCAGGGCTTTGCGGCGGATGACCCGGAAAGCCGCAAGCCTGCGGCGTTCGGTCAGCTTTTTGGAATCGTCGATTCCCTGCTGGGGAAAATCGGTCGGCAACACCACGGCGGCGGCCACCACCGGCCCGGCCAGAGGGCCGCGGCCGGCCTCGTCGACTCCTGCCACCAGGCTGTGACCGGAGCGGGCCGCCAGCTTTTCGAATTGCCATAGATCCGGTTGCATACCGATTCGCCTGGCGCTTCACCAAGGAAGCGATTCAAAAGAGTAGCCCGCAACGCTCTTTAGCGGCGGTTGGAAATATCTTTCCCGGCTCCTGCGGGCGTCGCAATAACGCGGGTTGAATCGGCTTTAGCAGGCTGTTGGACAGAACGGCCGATCCGGAGCTTGCCCGCAGCAAGCATCAACTGAAACGTTTTTCGCGAATACGGGCGGCCTTGCCGCGCAGCTTGCGCAGGTAATAGATCTTGGCCCGCCGCACGCGTCCGCGGGTTACGACTTCGATCTTTTCGATGATCGGCGAATGCAAGGGAAAGACTCTTTCAACCCCCACCCCGTAGGAAACCTTGCGAACGGTAAAAGTGGCGTTGGTGGTACCCTTGCGCCTGGCTATGACTACTCCCTGGAAAACCTGAATGCGTTCCTTGTCGCCTTCTTTGATCTTTACATGGACCCGCACGGTGTCTCCCGGTCCAAAAGACGGCAGGTCCAGGCGCATTTGCTCTCTTTCGATTTGCTTGATCTTTTCCATTTCTGTCTACTCCTTTGACAGGCTCCCGCCTGCGGCGGCGGCCCGTGTCAGTCTGTCCAAAATTATCGAAACCGCTGATCTTACCGACAGGTGGTTGTAATCCGCCCCGGCCCTTATGGGCCTGAGACGGAAATCAGCTTCCCTGATCACTTCCGGGGCAAGGCCCCAGGCCGTGCCCAAAAGGAGCACCACCGGCTGCCGGTCCGTTATCATTGCCCGGCAATCGGCAAAACCCAGATCGGCCCTGCCTGCCCGGGCGCTGGTTGCCACCGTGAGCGGATCCCGGCCGGTTTCCCGCCTGATGGTGCTCAGCATCCGCTCCAGGCTGGCCGCGGTTCTGATCAGCTCCAGGGCCTGGCGCCGGTCTGGGTTGTAGGCGGCACCGGCTCCGGTAACCCAGTGGTCTATAATTCGGCCCACCAGTTCCAGCTGATCGACAACCGGCGTCACGACATAAAAGGCGCGGACACCATAGGTTCGGGCCGCCCGCGCGATGTCGTGCAAATCGAGGCTGGTGACCGCGGCTGCTATCCGGTTGCCGTTTTTATCCACCACCGGGTGATGGATCAAGGCCACGTAGAGGTTGAGCATCCAGTATCCGTTCGATTTCGAGCCGCCAGTCTTCCAGCAGCCTGATCTCCTGCCTGTCCAGGTTCCGCTTTCGAAGCAGGTCCGGCCTTTTCAGCAATGTCGTCGCCAGGGCATGACTCTTGCGCCAGGTCTCGATCTGCCGGTGATGACCGGACAAGAGCACTTGCGGAACCTCCTCTCCCTGCCAATTGCTCGGCCGGGTATACTGGGCGTGCTCCAGCAACTCCTGGCTGAATGAATCACTGGCGGCCGAAGCCTGGTTTCCAAGGGCACCCGGCAAAAGCCTGGTCACGGCGTCCATGACCACCATGGCGGCCAGTTCGCCGCCTGTCAGGACGTAATCTCCGATGGAGATTTCCAGCTCCACATGCCGGTCTATCACGCGCTGATCAATGCCTTCATACCGGCCGCAGATCAGAATCAGGTCCCTTGCCGTCCCCGCCAGGACCTCGGCCATCTGCTGGCTGAAAGGTCTGCCCCGGGGAGTCAACAAAACTATGGCGGCCCCGGGCAGCCTGGACTTGGCTTCAGCAAGGGCCTTGTCCAGGGGACCGGGTTGCATCACCATTCCGCATCCGCCGCCATAGGGCCGGTCGTCCACGACCCGGTGGCGGCCGCCGGCAAAGTCCCGGATGTCAATCGCCCAGCCCCTGATAATACCATTTTCCACGGCCCGGCCGACGATTCCGGTTTCCCAGAACGGTCCGAACAGCTCCGGAAAGAGGGTCAGAGCAAGAAAATTCATGCCTTACAGCAACCCTTCGGGCAGCTCGACCTCCATCCGCCGCCCTCCAAGGTCGATATTCTTGACCACGCTCTTCAAGGCCGGGACCAAAATCTCTTTTGCTTGCCTGCCTTGACGGCTTTTAACCACGTAGACGTCATTGCTGCCGGTTTCGATAATATGATCCAGCCGGCCCAAAAATTCGCCCCCGGTGGTATAAACCGCAAGGCCGATAAGCTCGAACCAGTAATGGGTTTCGTCATCCAGCTCCGGCAGCTCACTTTTTTTGATGTAAACCCGGGCACCAACCAGCTCCTCGGCCCGGCTGCGGTCGGTCACCGTCTCCAGTGCCAGGCGCAAGGTGCGCTTGTGGGATTTTACCCAGGCAACCCGGTAAAAGGTGTTGCGGCCATCGGCAAGCCGTAACAACAGACTGCTGCCCGGACGGTACAACTCCATCGATTCGGCGTAAGAGTATACCTTGACGGCCCCGCGAAGCCCATGGGCGGCCACGATTTTACCGATTTGAATAACGTCCTGAAAAGCATCAACGCTATTCAATGATTTCAAGCACCGTACGTTTCTTGAGTTTCGCCGAAGCAGCGCTCAATATGGTCCGCATGGCGCGCGCCGTTCGTCCCTGTTTGCCGATGATCTTGCCGAGGTCTTCCTTGGCCACCTGCAGTTCAATAACCGAGGTCTGGCTTCCCTGGACTTCGGTGACGGAAACCTCTTCCGGCCGGTCCACCAATGCCTGGGCAATACGTTTAATCAGCTCTTTCATGGCTGCCTCCCCAGGTTACGGGTTGGCCCACGCCTTGCCTGGCTGTTGTAATTCTTGCGTCTCCGGCCTTCAAGC
Organism: Desulfobacteraceae bacterium; assembly: GCA_027031325.1. GTDB lineage: Bacteria > Desulfobacterota > Desulfobacteria > Desulfobacterales > Desulfosarcinaceae > JALVQM01. The sequence goes on along the minus strand of JALVRI010000308.1, from coordinate 8,302 downwards.
CAACCCCGGGCACGGACTGAATCCGGTCCGGAGCCGGATGGCTTTTTGTTCCGGCCGCACGCCGCTCTTCAACAGCCCGTCAGGATACCGCCGTAGCAGACGATTTATAAACACCTTCTTTTTTCAGGATCGATCGTACGGTGTCGGTTGGAATGGCGCCCTTGTCCATCCAGTACTTGATCCGCTCGGCATCCAGTGTGATCCGGGCCGGATCGGTAAGGGGGTTGTACGTTCCCACCTTTTCCAGGAACCGGCCGTCGCGTGGGCTTTCACTATCGGCCACAACGATTCGGTAAAACGGTCGTTTCTTTGCGCCATGTCTGGCCAGTCTGATCTTAACGGGCATCTGGCTTTCTCCTTTAAAACGGCATCATCCCGCGGCCAAGACCGCGCATGCCGCCCTTGTTGATTTTCTTCATCATTTTCAAAACCTGGACGTAGTTTTTGAGCAGGCGGTTGACATCCTGGACTTTCGTGCCGCTGCCCCTGGCTATCCGCTTGCGCCGGCTGCCGTTTATAATGGCATGGTTGCGGCGTTCCTGAGGCGTCATCGAGTTTATGATGGCTTCGATCCGCACCAGCTCCTTTTCATCAACCTCCAGGTTTTTCATCTGTTTCATTTTACCCATGCCGGGAATCATCCCCAGCAGTTCTGACAGTGATCCCATCTTGCGGATCTGAACCAGTTGGTCCCTGAAATCTTCGAGGGTGAACTGGTTTTTGCGCAGTTTCTTCTCAAGCTCGGCGGCCTTTTTCTCATCCACCACGGCCTGGGCTTTTTCGATCATGGTCAGGACATCGCCCATGCCCAGGATCCGGGAGGCCATCCGGTCTGGATGGAAAACCTCCAGGGCGTTGAGCTTTTCCCCAACGCCGATGAACTTGATCGGCTTGCCCGTGATGGCTCTGATGGAAAGGGCCGCTCCGCCGCGGGCGTCGCCGTCCATCTTGGTCAGCACCACTCCGCCTATATCCAGGGCCTGGTCAAAGGCCTGGGCGATGTTGACCGCGTCCTGGCCGGTCATGGCATCTGCCACCAGCAAGATGTCCGACGGCTTGACGGCCTCCTTGATACGCTCCAACTCGCCCATCAGCTCCTGGTCGATGTGAAGCCGACCGGCTGTGTCCAGCAGCAGGGTGTCACAGCGCATTTTATGGGCCGCCACCCGTGCCTGGAGGCAAATATCCACCGGATCCATGTCGGTTGAGGATTCAAATACCGGCAGATCCAGTTGCTCGGCCAGCTTGCGAAGCTGGTCGATGGCCGCCGGGCGGTAAACATCCGCCGGGACAAGGTATGGCCGCCTGCCGTTTTTGCGCAGAAAGACCGCCAGTTTTCCGGCGGTCGTGGTTTTACCGGATCCTTGCAATCCAACCAGCATGACCGATACCGGATGGGTGCCTGAAAGGCGCAGCTGGCTTTGGGTTTCGCCCATCAGCCGGGTCAGCTCTTCGTTGACGATCTTGATAACCTGCTGACCGGGCGTCAGGCTGGCCATCACTTCCTGGCCCAAAGCCCTTTCCTTGATGTCGGCGATAAACTTCTTGGCGACCTTGTAATGGACATCGGCCTCCAGCAGGGCAAGCCGTACTTCACGCAGGGCATCGGCTATATTTTTTTCAGAAAGCTTGCCGTGCCCTTTAAGGCGCTTGAAAACCGCGTCCAGTTTTTCGGTCAGATTGTCAAACATCTCGATTCTAAACTATTTCGTAAATACCTTCAATAAAACGTTGAAAGTATAATTTTACTAATGCTAAGTCAAGCAAAATAAAGGATCCGCAATCCGGACCCGCGACCATATAGCAGGTGTTCCGGCAAGCCTCAATATATTTTCGGAAAAAGCAGGTAAAATGGCCAACAAGCTCAACATAATGGACCTGTCCCATGCCATGCTGGCCGACTGGCTTGAAAGCCGGGGCATTCGCCGTTTCAGGGCCGACCAGATTTTCAACTGGATCTATCTTCGCCAGGCCGACGATTTTGAATCTATGACGGATCTGCGCAAGGATTTGCGATCCAGGCTGGCAGTCCATTTCGACCTGGCACGCCTTGAGCCGGTCAAAGTCAGCCAGGCCGGGGATGGAACCCGCAAGTTTCTATTTCGCCTGGCAGACGGTCAATCCATTGAGAGTGTCCTGATCGCCGAAAGGGACCATTTCACCCTCTGCGTCTCGACCCAGGTGGGCTGCGCCATGGGATGTCGCTTTTGCCTCACCGGCACCAGCGGCCTGGTGCGCAACCTGACTGCCGGTGAAATCCTGGCCCAGGTGCGGGATGTCAAGAAATTGGCCGGCCGGCACCTGCCAATGACCAACATTGTTTTCATGGGCATGGGAGAACCGCTGGCAAACTACCAAAACCTGAAACAGGCCCTGGAAATCCTTACAGCCAGCAAGCACGGAATGCAGTTTGCCGGCCGCCGGGTGACGGTTTCAACCGCCGGCCTGGCTCCAAGGATAATCGATCTTGGCACAGATACAAGGGTCAACCTGGCCGTCTCTCTCAACGCCGTGGACGACGAAACCCGCAACCGCCTGATGCCCATCAACTGCAAATACCCCATCGCGACCCTCCTGGATGCCTGCCGCCGCTTCAATCTGCCCAAGGGTCGAAGGATAACCTTCGAGTACATATTGATAAAGGGGGTCAACGATTCGCCGCGCCATGCCGCCAGGCTGGCTGAGCTGCTGGCCCCTTTGCGGGCCAAGATAAACCTGATTCCTTTCAACGAGCACCCGGCCTCCGGCTTCAGGCGGCCTGACCAGGCCACCATCGATGCCTTTCACGACCTGCTCATCAAGCGCCGCTTCACCTGCATCGTGCGTTATTCCAAGGGTGCCGATATCTCGGCAGCCTGCGGCCAGTTGCGGGCCGAACTCGGCGGATAGATACTTTTCCGCCCCGGCTGATTTCAGCCTGAAAAGCAAGTCCCTGTTTCGTTTTCAGGGTCATCGGTGGGAGGTTGACCGCTCCGGCCCACGGATCGGGGCTCGGTCTTCTTGGGGCAGGTATTTCTCCAGTACTTCCAGGAGGGCGTCGGGATTTATCGGCTTGCTCAGGTAATCGCTCATGCCGGCCTCGAGACAACGCTGCCTGTCGCCTTTCATGGCGTGGGCCGTCATGGCGACGATCGGAACACCGGGATTGATGACATCGGTCTTTCCGCCTCTTATTCTGCGGGTCGCCTCCAGTCCGTCCATAACCGGCATCTGGACGTCCATCAGGACCAGGTCGTAAGGAATCATGCTCAGGGAATTGATGGCCTCCTGGCCGTTGGCCACCGCTTCACCGTTGAATCCCCATTTTTTCAGCAGGCGCAGGGCCAGGACCTGGTTGACCTTGTTGTCTTCCACCAGCAGGATCTTGAAATTCTGCTTCTTGGCCTCCTTGAGAACGTGGCGAGTCACAAGGGAAGGCTTGCTGGATTCGGCCTCTTTGACCCGGTGGCTGAAAGCCATCAGGATGCAGTTGTAAAGCTGGCTGCGGCGGACCGGTTTTGTGAGGTATCCCGCGAAACCGATCTTGCGTATCCTGGCGGCATCACCACGCAGGCCGCGGGATGAAAGCATGATCATCAGGATATCTTTCAGCCTGGAATCCGACTTGACCCTGTGGCCGAGTTCCACGCCGTCGAACTCAGGCATTTGCAGGTCGGTGATCACAAGATCGTAAGGAGCATTACACTTGACAGCAGCCTGCAACATCGCCAGAGCCATCTCTCCGCTCCAGGCGCTGTCGCATACAAACCCCCAATGCTCGAGGTAGTTTTGAAGGATCTGCAGATTGGTCTTGTTATCGTCCACGACCAGGATGCGTTTGCCGGCAAGATCTTCCGGCAGCCGCAGGGTCGGTACGGCAGATTGCTTTTGCTTGTTGAAGCGGGCGGTAAACCAGAATGTAGAGCCTTTGCCGACCTGGCTTTCAACCCCGATCCGGCCGTTCATCAACTCGGTTAGGTGTTTTGATATGGCCAGGCCCAGGCCGGTTCCACCATACTTGCGAGTGGTAGAGGCATCCACCTGGTGAAAGGAATTAAAAAGTTTGCCGATATCTTCGCGGGAGATCCCGATGCCGGTGTCACGAACGGCGAACTTGAGCAGGGTCTGCCCGGGGCGATCTTCCTCGACCGTGACATTGAGAAAGACTTCGCCCTCGGAGGTAAACTTGATGGCGTTGTTGACCAGATTGAGGATGATCTGGCGCAACCGGCCCGGATCACCGATCAGCAGGGCCGGTACCCGGTGGTCTATCTGGTAGCAAAGCTCGAGGCCTTTTTCTTTGGCAAAGACGGCCGTAAGCGAAATGATTTCATCGAGGGCCTCCCGCAGATCGAAATCGATCATTTCCAGTTCCATCTTGCCGGCTTCGATCTTCGAAAAATCGAGGATATCGTTGATTATGCTGAGCAGGGCGTCGGTGCTCTGGCGGATTATGGCCAGAAACTCCCTTTGCTCGGCGTCCAGCTCGGTGTCCATCAACAGCCCGGCCATTCCCATGATAGCATTCATGGGGGTGCGGATTTCATGGCTCATGTTGGCTAAAAATTCACTTTTTGAACGATTGGCCTCTTCGGCCCGGCGCTTGGCTTCCTCCAGGGCCTTTTCCATCTTGCGGCGCTCGGTCTCGTCGCGGATGATGACCACGTTGCCGATGTTGTTTCCATCATCGTCAAAAATGGAGGCCACACTGAGGGCCACGTCCAGGACGCGACCGTCCTTGGTCAACCGCCGGGTGGGAAAGCTGGCTATTTTCCTGCCCTTGAGCATCTCATCGATTATGGCCTGGGTTTCTTCCCGGGCTTCTTGGGGCACAAAATCGATCCTTTTGCCTTTCAGCTCTTCGAAGGTCCAGCCGAACATGCGGGTAAAGGCCGGGTTGAGATACTCCACCCGGCCCCGGGCGTCGTAGCGCACGATGGCGTCCACCGAGGCGTTGAAAAGCTGGATGTATTGCTGGCGCGACTTCTCCAGCTCCTTTTCCATCTTGCGGCGCTCGGTCTCGTCGCGAATGATGACCACGTTGCCGATGTTGCGGCCCCTGTCGTCGATGATCGGAGACACGCTCAGGGCCACGTCCAGGACGCGGCCGTCCTTGGTCAACCGCCGGGTGTAAAAACTGCTCAACTGTTCACCCCGCTTTATCTTCTCCAGGGCCTCAACGGTTTCTTCGACCGCCTCGGGGGGCACGAAATCTATCCGTTTGCCCTCCAGCTCCTCGAAGCTCCAGCCGAACAAGCGGGTAAAGGCCGGGTTGAGATACTCCACCCGGCCCCGGGCGTCGTAGCGCACGATGGCGTCCACCGAAGCGTTGAAAAGCTGGATGTATTGCTGGCGCGACTTCTCCAGCTCCTTTTCCATCCTGCGGCGCTCGGTCTCGTCGCGAATGATGGCCACGTTGCCGATGTTGCGGCCCCTGTCGTCGATGATCGGAGACACGCTCAGGGCCACGTCCAGGATGCGGCCGTCCTTGGTCAACCGCCGGGTGTAAAAACTGGTCAACTGTTCACCCTGCTTTATCTTCTCCAGGGCCTCAACGGTTTCTTCGACCGCCTCGGGGGGCACGAAATCTATCGGCTTGCCTTCCAGCTCCTCGAAGCTCCAGCCGAACATGCGGGTAAAGGCCGGATTGAGATACTCCACCCGGCCCCGGGCGTCGTAGCGCACGATGGCGTCCACCGAAGCGTTGAAAAGCTGGATGTATTGCTGACGCGACTTCTCCAGCCGTTGCTCCATCTCTTTGCGTTCGCTTATGTCCCGGATCACTTGCTGAACAACCTGGCATTGCTCTTGTGCCACCAGCCGGGAGCTTACCTCCACGTCAAAAACCGATCCATCTGCCCGCTGCATCCTGGATTCAAACAGAAAACGGCTCTGTTTTATCATCTCCTCCAGAATCTTTTCAGGAGCGTTTCCGTTTTGTGCGGGGAAAAGCCGGGAAATATCCAGCTCGAGCATCTGCTTTTTGGAAAAACCCAAAATCGTGGTTGCCCGGTTGTTGCAGTTTATGATCCGTCCGCCGGTATCGTATATGATGATGGCGTCGTTGGATTGTTCGAATAGTTGCCGGAAACGCCGTTCGCTTTTCTTGAGTTCCTCGTGGGATCTTTTACGATCGATGGCGATGGCTATCTGGTGGGATACGGCCGCCAACACCTCCAGGTCGTCTTCATCGTAAGCAAATTCATCGTGGTAACTCTGAACGGCCATTACCCCGATGATCTCATCCTTGACTATGAGGGGAACTCCCATCCATACCTGGGGGACTGTTCCCCAGACGCCATTGCGCTCAGCCCTTTGGCGGAGTTCTTTTTTTCTCAGCAAGACCGGTTTGCGTACCGAAACGACCAGTCCCGTCAGGGAGGAATCAACGTCAAAATCGGTGATGGGTTTGAATTGCTCGCCGACCTCGTCTATGTGGTAGGGAAAATAGAGGGTACGCTTTTCCAGATCGACGATGGCGATGAAAAAGTTGGTGACATCGATTATATCGGCCAGGGTACTGTGGATAAAGCGGTAAAGCTCGTTGATATCGGCGGTTGTATTGGCCGCAATTGCGATATCGAACATCGCCTTGTTTGTTTTCCGGGAGTAGCGGAGTGAGGCCCGGGTGTCCTGACGGCAGGAAATCTTATCCTCCCGCAAGCGGGCGTCCGATCCTTTGACAATGTCTGCATTTGTTTTCATTACAACCGCTTCAGCACAAATTTAATGGTAATAAAATGATCAATCAATCTTGATCGACAACCAATTGCCCGTGGACAAAAGATTCCGGCTCAGGGGCGCCAACCCGATTTTGAAGTCAAACTCCCTGCAGCAGGTGGTCCGGCCTGGTTCAGGCAGATTCAACAAGCGGGCTATGATAGACTATCTATCTGTTTCAATCGGTAGTCAGAATAAAAACTTAAACCAGAATCCGGGCGGAGGCAGATACCGGGGTTATGGCAAGCCAAACGGGAAGCGTCGCCGACCGGCGCGCTTTTTCACTTGTTGGTGCGGATGAGAAACTTTCTGGCAACCGAAGGGCCGAGACCAAGGACGCTTACCGTTTTGCGGCCTGCCGGGGTCGCCAGCTGGACCGCAACCGGGAGCGTGTCGGGAGCCTTGCTGTAGCCGACGCAGATCGATGCGGCCAGCATCACGGACGGCTCGTCCCCGCCACCGGGCATGAGCACCGTGGGGCCGGGATACTTTTTGACCTTCAGCAAAAAATCCGCATCGGCATCGTAATAACGGATTATCTGCTCGTTTTCAGCCTTGGTCCGGCCGACTATGATTTTGACCTGCGGGTTAAGGCGCAGGTGGCGGCCGTATTTGAGCAATTCCAGGGCGGCTTCGTTCACGTGTTCTCCGTTTTGGTAAAGGTCGCCCAGCCGGGCCGAGTAGCCCGGATCGGTCAGGAGGCATCCGCCGGCAGGAGAAGGATAATCGGTGATGTTCCATTGCCGGGCCAGGGTGATCTGTCTTTTACGCGAACGGCCGCTTATATCGAGAAGGGCCTGCCGGTCGACCAGACCCCGCTGTTCAGGCAGCGAAGGTTCCAGAAGCTTGGCACTCAAGGGACGGATGATATAACCCTGGTATCCGGAATGTTTTTCAACGTAGCGCAGGGCTGACTTGTTCTGGGAAAAAGGGCGCTGGCCCAGCACCTCGCCGCTGAAAAGGAAGTCAAAGCCTTCCTTTTCCATGATCCGGCCGGCCAGGCGGAACATGAGGGCATGGCAGTCCATGCAAGGGTTCATGTTTTTACCGAATCCGCATGGCGGGTCTTTCAGCAGTTCCAGGTATTCCGGAGTTATGTTCCGCACCCGGAGGGGAATATCCAGCCGTTCAGCAGCCAGGCGGGCCTTTTCAGCTCCGAAAAAGGGTGTTTCAAAAGTTATCCACTCCACCTCCAGCCCTTGTTCGCGCAGAACAAGTGCCGACAGCATGCTGTCCAGTCCCCCGGAACACAATCCCAGCCCGCGGGTGGATTTCGTCTGATTTTGCGATTGGTTCATTGTGCCATCCCGACCTTAGATCCTGACCGCCCGGCTATGGTCCGGCCTGCAGCTAGCACAGCCCAAAGGCAAAGCGGCCTAATCGTCGAATAAGCAACCTTAACTTGCCCAACAAGTCCTAAAAGATTAGAATACATCCCGGATTTTGCACTTCAAATGTCTGCAAAGTAATTTCATCGAATTATTGCATGGTTGGCATGTATTTGTTCCTGCCTAAGCCTTCACCCGAAAGGTGAAGTTCAATCTTTGAAAATTCCTGAAGGCATTTGAAGTGCAAAATCCGGGATACATATATTTTTCAAACT
>JALVRI010000307.1 GCA_027031325.1 Desulfobacteraceae bacterium | reverse complement strand
GATCTTTTGGGCCTAGCCCGAGGGAAGTAATTTTTCAAAATTTTGGTTATTAATCTTGGGAGAATGGCAAATGAACGAGGCATCTGCGATCCAAAACCGGCAGGATCCAGAGATTGATTTCAGGCAATTGGACGACATTATCGAGGGGCAGTTCGGCAATGACAAGGAAAACCTGATCATGATCCTGCAGGCCATTCAAAAACAGTACAATTACCTGCCCAAGCCCGCCCTTACTTATCTGGCCGCCAAGATCAAGGTGCCGGTCAGCAAAATTTACGGTGTGGCTACTTTCTACGCCACTTTCAGCCTGGAGCCCCGTGGCCGCAATATCGTTTCCATCTGCCTGGGCACTGCCTGCCACGTCCGCGGTGGCGACAGGGTGCGCGACAGGATATGCGAGACCCTCAACATTGGCGATGGTCAAACCACGCCTGACGGCAGGTTTACCCTGGAGACAGTCCGCTGCATCGGGTGTTGCTCCCTGGGGCCGGTGGTCAAGATCAACGATGACATGTATGGCCGGATCGGTTCTGACGAAGTAGCGAAGGTGTTGAACCAATACGAATAATCGCAAGAGCGAGGCATAGACAATGAAAATCGAGTCTATCCAGGACTTGGAAAAAATCAGGCGGCAGTACTCTTCAGGATTGTACAACCCTGGAGTTGTCAAGGTAAACGTGGGCATGGCCTCTTGCGGAATCGCGGCCGGGGCCCAGGCGGTATACGACAAGGCGGCCGAAGCCTTCAAAGACGACCGGTCCGTCAGGATCTGCCAGACCGGTTGCATTGGTTTCTGCGAGGTCGAACCCCTGGTGGAAATTTTTGCCGATGGCAAGCCCCGGGTCATTTACAAGAATATCACCGAGGACAAGATCCTGGATGCCGTTGAAGATTACCGCAACGGTGTTTCCCGGAAAAAGTGGATCCTGGGCCAGATCCGTGATCCAAGGTGCCTGCTCGAAGACGATCTTGACAATCCGGTGGACAAGATCGAGCCCTACGAGGACATCCCTTTCCTGGAGGACATTCCTTTTTATAAAAACCAGGTCAAGATAGCCTTGCGTAACTGTGGCTATATCGATCCGGACTGCATCGAGGAATACATGGCCCGCAAAGGTTACTTCGCCTTCCTGGATGTTCTCAAAAACAAAGAACCGGGCCAGGTGATCGACATGGTCAAGGCTTCCGGGTTGCGGGGCCGCGGCGGCGGAGGTTTTCCGACCGGCATCAAGTGGGCCACATGTGCCAAGCACGACGGCGAGCGCTATATAATCTGCAACGCAGACGAAGGTGATCCGGGGGCCTACATGGACCGCAGCATCCTGGAAGGTGACCCCCACAGCGTCCTGGAAGGAATGCTGATCGCAGCTTTTGCCATCGGTTCGAGCCAGGGCTTCATTTACGTGCGCAACGAGTATCCCCTGGCAGTCAAGCGCCTGGTCACCGCCATCAAGCAGGCCGAAAGTTACGGTTTGCTGGGCGACGACATCGCCGGCAGCGGTTTTTCTTTCAACATCAAGATTTCCACCGGTGCCGGTGCCTTTGTCTGCGGTGAATCGACAGCCTTGATGGCGTCTCTCGAGGGCCAGGTGGGGCGCCCCAGGGCCAAGTATGTCCACACCGTGGAAAAGGGATTTCGTAACAGCCCTTCCAACCTTAACAACGTGGAAACTTACGCCAACGTGCCGCCCATCGTCTTGAAGGGAGCCGACTGGTATACAAGCTTGGGCACCGAGCACAGCAAGGGAACCAAGGTCTTTTCGCTGGTGGGCAAGGTCAAGAATACCGGCCTGGTTGAAGTTCCCATGGGAATTTCCCTCAGGGACATCGTGTTCAGCATCGGCGGTGGTGTTCCCAAAAAGAAGCAATTCAAGGCGGTCCAGACCGGGGGACCTTCGGGAGGTTGTATCCCCGAAAAGTACATGGACCTGCCGGTGGACTACCAGCGCCTGGCCGAAGTCGGCTCCATCATGGGCTCAGGCGGGATGATCGTAATGGACCAGGATACCTGCATGGTGGACGTGGCCCGTTATTTCCTCGATTTTTTGAAAGAGGAATCATGCGGCCAGTGCAACCCCTGCCGGGAAGGGATAAAGCAGATGCTGGATATCCTCACCCGTATTTGCCGGGGCGAAGGCAGGCAGGGCGATATCGAGCTGTTGGAAGAACTCGGATCGATGGTCCAGAAGTTTTCGCTTTGCGGCCTGGGAACCTCGGCACCCAACCCGGTCCTGACTACCATCCTCTATTTCCGCGATGAATACGAAGCCCATATCCGCGACAAGAAGTGTCCCGCCGGTGTCTGCAAGAAGTTGTTTTACTACGAGATCGACAGCGAGGCCTGTACCGGCTGCCACGTGTGCGCCCGCAAGTGCCCCCAGGAGGCCATCAGCGGGGAAAAGAAAAAGCCGCATACCATCGACCAGGAAAAATGTATCAAGTGCGGTATTTGCTATGATGCTTGCAAATTCAATGCGATTGCCATTCGATAAGCACAGGGGATTGCGATGATTACTTTCAAGTTAAACGGTAAGAAAGTCCAGGGTGAAGAAGGCCAGTATATCCTCCAGGTGGCGGAAAAGTACGGGGTCGAGATTCCAACCCTCTGCCATCACAAGGCCTTGGAGCCGGCCGGGATGTGCCGCCTGTGTACGGTGGAACTGTTCGACGGGCGCCGAACCCGCTTTGTCACCGCCTGTAACTACCCTATTTGGGAAGGCATGGAGGTCAAGACCGATTCGGAGGCGGTGCACCAGGGCCGCAAGTTGATCGTGGAACTGCTGCTGGCCAGGTGCCCCGAAGTACCCTTGCTCCAGAAGCTGGCCGAGGATTATGGAATCGAAAAACCGCGCTTCAAGACCGAGGACGATACCTGTATCCTTTGCGGCCTGTGCGTCAGGATGTGCGAAAAAATGGGTAACAGCGCCATTGCCCTGACCGGCCGTGGAGTCGAGATGAAGGTCGATACGCCCTTCCACATCCAGACCGATATCTGCATGGCCTGTGGTGCCTGCGCTTCTGTATGCCCCACCGGTCACATCACCCTAGAAAAAATCAGGCAGGAGATTACCAGGAAACAGAATGTCGAATTGATTCCATCCGAATACGATATGGGGCTCAAGGGCCGCAAGCCGGTCTACGTTCCCTATGCCCAGGCGGTGCCCAACACTCCGGCCATCGACCGGGACGTGTGCATCCATTTCAAGACCGGGGGATGCAAGGTTTGCACCCAGTTTTGCGGGGTGAACGCCATCGATCACAGCCAGGAAGACGAGGTGGTGGAGCTGGAGGTCGGTTCCATAATCCTGTCGCCAGGGTTCAAGCCCTTCGATCCTTCCCGGTTCGACACTTATAACTACGCCAAGCATCCCAATGTCATAACTTCCATGGAGATGGAGCGGATCCTGTCGGCTTCCGGTCCTACCGGCGGGCACCTGGTAAGGTTGTCTGACCATAAGGAACCTAAGAAGATCGCCTGGTTCCAGTGTGTCGGCTCACGTGACCTGAACCGTTGCGACAATGCATATTGTTCCTCGGTTTGCTGCATGTACGCCATCAAGGAGGCGGTGATCGCCAAGGAACATGCCGGCGATGACCTGGATTGCGCCATCTTCTTCATGGACATGCGCACCCACGGCAAGGATTTCGAACGATTTTACAACAACGCCCAGGGAAAGGGGGTCCGTTTCGTTCGCAGCCGGGTCCACTCGATCGACCCGATTCACGGCAGTGACGAGTTGGCAGTCCGTTACGTCACCGAGCAGGGCGAGATCGAAACCGAAACCTTTGACATGATCGTTCTTTCCATCGGGCTCGAAATTGCACCCGAGGTTATGGCCCTGGCCGACAAGCTGGGAATAGAGCTGACAGACGGCAACTTCTGCAAGACCACGTCCTTTGAGCCGGTGGAGACTTCCCGCAAGGGTATCTTCGTCTGCGGGGCTTTCCAGGGCCCGAAAGACATTCCCCAGTCTGTCATTGATTCCAGCGCCGCGGCCGCTTCGGCCGGGGAGATTCTTGCCGCCGCCCGCGATACCTGTACCAGACAGCCCGAAGTTGTGCCCGAGACCAACGTGGTGGGCGAAAGACCGCGGATCGGGGTGTTCGTATGCCGTTGCGGTATCAATATCGCCGGGGTGGTCGACGTCCCGGCGGTACGTGACTATGCCGCCTCACTGCCCTACGTGGAATACGTGACCGACAACCTGTATTCCTGTTCCCAGGATACCCAGGAAGTCATGACCCAGATAATCAGGGGCAAGAAACTCAACCGGGTGGTTGTGGCGGCCTGTACTCCCAAGACCCACGAACCGTTGTTCCAGGAAACCCTTACCAATGCCGGCTTGAACAAGTACCTGTTTGAAATGTGCAATATCCGCAACCAGGATTCATGGGTCCACAAGAACAACCCGGAATTGGCGACCGAAAAGGCCAAGGACCTGGTTAGAATGGCTGTCTCCAAGGTGGCCCTGATGCAGCCCTTGGAAGAAGCCGAGCTGGAGATCAAGCAGGTAGCCATGGTGATCGGGGGTGGTATCGCCGGCATGGCCGCGGCCCGCAGCCTGGCCAAGCAGGGGTACCAAACCCACATCGTTGAAAGAAGCGACCGGCTGGGCGGACAGGCCCACCGCCTGTTCAGGACTTCAGACGGCCAGGAGGTGGCCGGCAACCTGAAGGCGATGATAAAGGAAATCGGGGACGATCCCCTTATTACCGTCCACCTCAAGTCCGAGATCAAGCAGGTGGAAGGTTTTGTCGGCAATTTCAAGACCGAGATCGTCAAGGAGGGCAAGAGCGAAGAACTTGAACACGGAGTGGCCGTCATCGCCACCGGCGGTGCCCCCCTCAGCCCCGACGAGTACTGTTATGGCGATGATCCCAGGATCCTGAGCACCCTGGAGCTGGACGAGAAATTGATGGCCGATGATCCGGAGCTCAGGAAGCTCGAGTCGGCGGTGTTCATCCAGTGTGTCGGATCGCGCGACGATCAAAGGCCATATTGCTCGCGGGTGTGCTGTACCCATTCCATCGAGAACGCCATCGAGCTCAAAGAACGCAACCCGGATGCCGATGTCTACATTCTCTATCGCGATATCAGGACTTATGGCGAAAGGGAATACCTGTACAAGCAGGCCCGGGAAAAGGGTATCATCTTTATCCGTTATCGCTTGGACGCCAAGCCACGGGTCGAACTGGACGGCAAGGACCTGACGGTAACGGTCACCGATCATGTCCTCCAACAGCCGGTTCAGATCAGGGCCGACCTGCTCACTTTGGCTACCGCCATCATCCCCAACAAGGACGAGGCCCTGGCCCAGTTCTTCAAGGTGCCGCTCAATGATGACGGTTTCTTTGTTGAAAAGCATGCCAAGCTGGGTCCCAGTGAATTTGCCACCGACGGTGTCTTTTTGTGCGGCCTGGCCCATTATCCCAAGCCGATTGACGAGTCCATCGTCCAGGGACGGGCGGCGGCTTCCAGGGCGATTACCCTGCTGGCACGCAAGAAAATTCATACCAGCGGACAGGTGGCCGAGACAGATCCCATGCTCTGCAGCAGTTGCGGGGTCTGTATTTCCATCTGCCCGTATTCGGCCCCGTCTTTCATACCGGAAGACGCCCGCATGTTCGCCGGTAAGGCGCAGATCAACCCTGTGCTTTGCAAGGGCTGTGGTTTGTGCGTGGCCTCCTGCCGGTCCGGGGCGATTCATCTGAAAGGCTTTGACAACGACCAGATCTTTGCCCAGATTTTTGCCGTCAACCAGGACTAGTCGCATTGGGTCGTCGACGGCCGGGGCAGGTTTGTTAGCAACTTTTTTCACGTTAGAAACGGAGACTAAGATGACAGACTGGGAACCGAAAATCGTAAGTTTTCTTTGCAACTGGTGCAGTTACGGCGCGGCCGATCTGGCCGGGGTGAGTCGCATGGAATATCCGCCCAACATTCGGGTTGTGCGTATTCCCTGCACCGGCAGAATGAGTCCCAAGTTCGCCTTGGCGGCTTTGCGGGAAGGAGCGGATGCGGTCTGGGTTTCCGGGTGACATCCTGGTGAATGCCATTACCTGGAAGGTAATTACTACGCACGACGCAAGTTCGCCCTTTTCAAGAACCTGATGGAATACATGGGTGTGGAACCGGACCGCCTCCATTTTTCGTGGATTTCTTCGGCCGAGTCCACCAAGTTCGTCGAGGTGGTTTCCGAGATCACTGAGAAGGTCAAGGCCTTGGGGCCCAATACCCATTACGTCAAAAAAGAGGCCAAGGTAGCATAAAATGATTGCTTATACAGACAAGGTTAGACAAATCGCCCGGCGATTGCTGGAAGAAAGTAGGGTGGAGATGGTGATCGGCTTCCGTAAGGGATCCCAGCCGATGATGAACGAGCCCTGTTTCATCAGGAAGGCCGAAGATGCCGACAAGCTGGTATGGGACGGAAATTGCGGGATCAACCTGGCCAACTATTTGACCGGCAGAAATGAAAAGATAGCCGTTTTCGCCAAGGGTTGTGATTCACGCAACATCGTTACCCATATAATCGAAAACAAGGTCCAGCGGGACAAGCTGGTCATAGTCGGAGTACCCTGCACCGGTATGATCGACAAGCGCCTGGTGGCATCCCGGACGGAAGGCGAAATCGAATCTGTTGGTGAGAACGCTGACAAGGTTGTCGTCAAGCTGTCAGACGGCGGCAGCCTTGAATACGATCGCCGGGAAGTACTCCAGGGAAACTGCGCTCTTTGCGTACATCGCAATCCCGTGATCTACGACGAACTGGTGGCCGATCTTGTGGAAGAACAGACCGACGTGGACCGCTGGGCCGATGTGCGTGAGATAGAAGAGATGGACACCGAACAGCGGCGCCGCTTTTTCGAAGACCTGCTGGCTCCATGTATCAGGTGTTATGCCTGCCGGAATGCATGCCCGCTTTGTTACTGCCCGACCTGTTTCGTGGACGAATCCAAGCCCCAATGGCTGGGCAAGGGGCAGGACCAGATAGATATTCAGACGTTCCATTTTTTGAGGGCTTTTCACTGTGCCGGCCGTTGCACCGATTGCGGGGCCTGCCAGAGGGCCTGCCCGGTGGGGATAAACATGCGCCTGCTGACCAAGAAGCTGGAGAAGGACTGTTTCGAAATGTACCGGTGGGAAGCCGGTATGACCCTTGACCAGCGGCCGGCGCTGGATACTTACAAGCCGGATGACCCCCAAGGATTCATCAAGTAGCCGGCTTGGCAGTGACGGCACAGGCGGTAGCCCGGGTTGGATTCCGGCTCCGGGGGCCGGTGAACATTAAACGACGATAAAGGCGAAAGACTTATGAAGGTCATCAACATCGATCAGAAGAAGTGGACTAAGGGAATAGAAACCCTGGGCGGTACTTATAAACTCATCGGTCCGGTGGCGGAAAAGGATTTTCATACCTTCAAAACCCTCGGGCAGGGGCAGTTGCCTGACCTTTCTTTTACCAACACCCGCCTGTCGCCCAAGGATGTTGTTTTCCCCCAGTCCGAGGACATGTTCGTCTATACACTTGATCCGACCGAAGAGGACTGCAATATTCTCAAGGAAGCACCCAAGGATTATTCTCCGAGGGTGATTCTGGGGATCCGGCCGTGTGACGCCCGGGCGGTGCAGCTGGTAAAGCTTAACTTCGATACCGAACAATACAAAGATCCATACTGGCTGAGGTTGTTTGAGGCGACGACTTTCGTGGGCCTGGCGTGTGACGAGCCCTGCGCCACCTGCTTTTGCACTTCCACCGGCTGCGGTCCTTACGGTGAAGAGGGCCTGGACATACTTTTGGCAAAAGACGGGGACGGACTCAGAGCCAAGGTTTTGACCAGCAAGGGTCAGGAATTGGCGGATGCAGCCGGATGGACCGATACGGCCGACGACGGCGGAGCTTTCGATAAGGCCCGCCAGGCGGCCGAGGCCAGGATCGTTTCAAAAGTGAAAACCGATCGCCTCGGTGAGCTGGATACCCTGGCTCTTCATGGGGCCGACTTCTGGGAAGATGTATCATTTGCCTGTATCAACTGCGGCACCTGTACATATTTGTGCCCGACTTGCTGGTGCTTTGATATCCAGGACGAGGTACACGGCAAAAAGGGCAAGAGGATGCGCAATTGGGACAGTTGCATGTTTCCCATTTTCACCGTTCATACGACCGGACACAACCCACGCGGCACGAAGCTTCAGCGGGTTCGCCAGCGCTTCATGCACAAACTGAAGTACTTCCTGGACAAGTATGACCAGGGAATAATGTGTGTCGGCTGCGGTCGTTGTGTGCAGCAGTGCCCGGTGAATATCGATATTCGCCGGGTGTGCGATCTGATGAACAGCTATAGCTCTGAAAACGCCTGCGCGGTGCAGGGATGATAAGGGGGGGATCGTGCAAAATCCGTACTTGCCTTATCCGGTTCGCATCGATGAGATAGTGGTCGAAACCGAGGATAAGAATCTGAAGACCTTCAAATTGGTGTTTCTGAACAAGGAAGACGAGGAAAAGTTTAACTACAAGGCCGGCCAGTTTGCCGAGCTTTCCATTGCCGGCAAGGGTGAAATACCCATCGGGATCGCCAGCTCGCCGGTGGAAAAAGGTTTTCTCAAGTTCACCGTCAACAAGGCCGGTGTTGTGACCACCCACCTGCACAGCATGAAGGTGGGCGATATCATGGGAGTCAGGGGCCCCCTTGGCAACTGGTATCCCTGGGAAATGCTGGAAGGCAAGAATATCCTGATCGTCGGTGGTGGTTTTGCTTTTACCACCCTGCGGTCTTCCATTGTTTACATGCTTGATCCCGACAATCGGCCCCGGTTCGGAAATATCGACGTGGTATACGGTGCCCGTACCCCGGGAATGCTGCTCTACAAGGACGAATTGATCGAGTGGGAAAAGCGGGATGATATCAACGTTCATATCACGGTGGACGCGACCGACGATCCGGACTGGAAATACAACGTAGGATTCGTGCCTCCCATCACCGAGCAAAAAGCGCCCCAGGGCGATGAAAATACATACGCCATTGTATGCGGCCCTCCCATCATGATCAAGTTTACCCAGCCGGTGCTGGAAAAACTGGGCTATGATCATGAACACATCATAATGTCGCTGGAAAACAGGATGAAATGCGGAATCGGTATGTGCGGCCGTTGTGGTATCGGCAAGGAGCTGGTTTGCAAGGACGGTCCGGTCTTTACCCTTGCGGATATCAACCGTACACCGCGTGAATACTGATGTTCTTCGAGCTTTGAAACCTGGTTTGCCAAGCCTGCAGGCCCGGGTTCGGGGAATGAGACAGCGCGTTTCGGATCGATGCGGACGCCCGTTCAGCGCCCTTTTTCGTGTTGACAAGATTTTGCTTATCAGTTAATTAGTAAAACTTCAGCATTGTGGAATCATTGGCGGATGGAGGCCAAAAAGTACCAAGAATAATGGTAAAGAAGGAGGTAATTTAAATGCCAACGGTTGAATTCGGTGGGAAAACTTTTACGGTTGACGAAGATGGGTTCATCGACGATTACGCCAACTGGTGTGAAGAATGGGTCCAATATGTAAAAAGCCAGGAGGGTATTGAGGAACTCAACGAAGAACACAAGAAGGTCATTAAGGTCCTGCGCGAGTACTATGAGAAAAACGGTATCGCCCCCATGGTACGTGTTCTGTCCAAGGTGACCGGCTTCAAGCTGAAACACATTTACGAGCTGTTCCCCTCCGGCCCCGGTAAGGGAGCTTGTAAGATGGCCGGCCTGCCAAAGCCGACCGGTTGTGTCTAATCGCTGAACACTATTTTGACCGGCGTTTGAAATCGCCGGAACCTGAATTGTTGAAAGGCCCCCGGTAAAAGTTGCCAGGGGCCTTTTTTGTAATTAAGGCAAGCAAACCGAACAGCGGCGCCCTGTGCTCCAGAGGCCGGGTCTGCGCCGGGTCTCCAAATATGCCCCGGCCGGTTTGGCTCCCGGGTGGCCAGAGGACCGTCCTTCCTTGGTACCTCTCGCCCTCGGCCCGGCATCTTCGCCTAACCAGCAGGCTGCAAAATCAGGATTGAAAAGGCGATGGTCCTTTCGGCGAGCCGGAAGTTGCCCCCCGGAATCGAAGGTTTTGGCGACCAGTTGTGGCCTCTGAACGTAAAGCCGGGCTGATGGGTCCATGATGTCCCATTGCGGCAGGCTTGGAAATGGGTGGACAGGAAGGGCTGCCAGGCTGTATCAAAATGATATAAACGTCAAAAAGAGGGGGAGGAATTGAGATGAGAAAGTTTACATTTTGGTTTGCCGCGATCCTTTCTGCAATTGCTATCTTTTTCTCACCGGCCTGGTGTGGGACGCTGGAACTGTGGGATGTTTACACCAAGGTGTTGAAAAAGGCCAAATACGTTGATTTGACCCATGCTTTCAATCCCACGATTCCGGTATGGCCCGGTTTCGGTAATGCAAAGTTCAGGGCCGGAACTGCCGGCCAGGAAATAAAAGGCTTTTGCAAAGTCGGTGAAGCTTTCGACTACAAGAAGCACGGCTTTATTTCAACGGCCTATGACCTGGTAACCGACCAGTACGGAACCCAACTGGATCCACCGGCCCATTTCAACCAGTACGGGGTTACCATAAGTGATCTTCCGGCAACATACGCCATCCGCCCGCTGGTGGTAATCGACATTCACGCCAAAGTTGCAAAAAACCCCGGTTATCATGCCACCGTTGCCGATATTAAGGCGTGGGAATCCAAACACGGAATGATCCCCCCGGGGTCGGTGGTGGCCATCCGTTCCGATTGGTATAAAAAGTGGAATCAGGTCAAGCGATTTTCCCAGGTGCCCTTTCCCGGGATAAAGCTTGCGGCCCTGAAATTCCTGCATCTTGAAAGGAAGATTCTTTTCCACGGCCATGAACCCCTGGATACAGACACGACACCCAATATCGAAGGGGAGACCTGGCTCCTGACCCATAATTTTTGCCAGGCGGAAGGGATGATGAACCTGGACAAGGTTCCCGAGGCCGGTGCTTTGATTATAATCGGGTTTGCCAAGCCGGAAGGAGGTACCGGTGGTTTTGCGCGTTATGTCGCGGTCTGTCCGCCCGATTGGAAATACGGCAAGTCGGTGGAAGAGGAGCCCGGCGCGCCGTTGCCGGTTCAGCCGTATCCCAACCGGCGGGATAAGAACGGGGTGTTGCGTCCCACTCCCTGAATCATGGCGGCTGTCCTGAACCCGGATTATGCGCTTCAAATGCCTACAAAGTAATTGTATGAGCTTGCATCCGCGCCTGACCAGCAGGCTGCAAAATCCGGGTTGAAACGTCCGGCCTTCATCTTTTTCAAGGCTCCGCCGACAGCGGCAGGGGCCTTTATTCCGACGGCTGTCTTTGGAACAAATCCTTTTTCCCCGGGTCCAGGCATGCTATAAAATCGTCCGGAGTACGACTTGGAAAGGCTGCCTGGCAGCCCGGAAAAAGGGGGGGCTGTAACCCATGGAAATAATATCCGTTGCAACCAGAAGCCACAGTGAACTGGTGGATATCACCGCAGAGGTCCAGCAGTTGGTGACCCGGTCCGGGATCGCCAGCGGCTTGTGCCTGCTTTATGTTCCCCATACCACCGCGGCGGTCACCATCAACGAAAGCGCCGATCCCAGTGTAAGGGCTGACATCAAGATGATGCTCGACAAGCTTATTCCCTGGCAAGGCGGCTACAGCCATCTCGAGGGCAATTCGGCGGCCCATATCAAGTCAACCCTGGTGGGAGCCTCCGAGATGGTGATGGTTTCCGAAGGCCGGCTGGTTCTGGGAACATGGCAGGGCGTGTTCTTTTGTGAATTCGATGGGCCGCGTAAACGCAAGCTGTACGTCCGTCTGATACCCGATGTAACCTAACTTATCAAGGTGGCGCATGGCTGATTTTGAAGACCGGGTGGATGAGATCGACAAGGCAATTTTAAACCGGGTCCAATCGGATTTTCCGATCGCCTCCCGCCCTTTCAAGGTGATCGGCGAGGAACTGGAACTGGAGGAACAAGAGGTCATCGAGCGTTTGAGGCGCCTGCGCCGGGAAGGTATAATCCGGCGCATAGGAGGTAACTTCGTTCCCCACAAGGTCGGCTTCGTCAGTACCCTTTGCGCGGCCCGGGTGCCGGATGGCATGATAGACAACTTCGCCCGGGTGGTAAACCGGTATGCCGGGGTAACCCACAATTACCAGCGGGACAATTTGTATAACGTTTGGTTCACCTTCATCGCGCCATCGATGGAAGAGATCGAGCGTAACCTGGACCGGATTTCCCGCGAGACAGGGGTCGATAAAATTCTCAACCTTCCGGCAACCAGGGTATTCAAGATAAAGGCCCAATTCAAAGTTTAATCAAGAATTAGAAAAGGTTACCCACCCGTTGGCTCCCCGGTCCGGAAAAAAACGGCCGGCGGGTGGATCCGGCCTACAGAAACAAACTCCAAAAGCTTATGAGGCAGGTTCAGCCTGATGCGTGATATCCGGATAGGGGCTGTTGTCACCCGCTCTTTGGTAGGTGAGACCTCAACCAACCTCGAACGGTTGGAAGAGTGGGTCAAAGAGGCCAAGAAACGGGCAGTGGAAATTGTATGTTTTCCCGAGCTGAACCTCACCGGTTACTGCAATAGTGCTGAACTGACAAAGACGGCCGAGAAAATTCCCGGGCCGCTCTCGTCAAAGGTCGCTTCGCTGGCAAGCAAGGAAGAAATTACCATTTTGGCGGGGCTCGTCGAATTCAATCCCCGGGGCCTTCCGTTTGCCAGTCATTGTGTTTTCGGAAGCGACGGGAGCATAAAGGTCTACCGTAAGATCCACCTGGCGCCTCCGGAGAGGGAGACTTTCAGTGCCGGTGAACGAATACCGGTATTTGAAGCATCCAGGATTTTACTTGGCATTCAGCTCTGCTACGATGCCCACTTTCCCGAATTGACTACGGCAATGGCCCTCCAGGGGGCCGAGGTGATTTTCATCCCCCACGCTTCTCCCAGGGGTGATGCCCAGGCCAAGCACCAGTCCTGGCTGCGCCATTTGCCGGCCCGGGCTTTTGACAACGGCGTATTTCTGGTTGCCTGCAACCAAGTGGGTGACAATTGCAAAGGCCTTTCATTTCCGGGTAACGCCGTGGTCATCGGACCTTCCGGTGAGATCATCGCCAAGCACGTCGATGGCGGTGAAGGAATCCTGGTGGCCGATTTGCGGGCCGCCGACCTGGAGTCTGTCCGCTCCCACCGCATGCGTTACTTTTTGCCCCATCGCCGCCCCGAGGTTTACCGGGCCGTCATCGATGGACAATAAATCATGGCAAATATTTCCCCCGGTTACTTCAAGTAGAATATTACGCTGTCCAGGGCGGTTCCGTCGGCTGCCAGGATTTCCACCATCCACTCGCCGGTCATGGAAGGATCGATGGTTTTAGAACTCCATGTGCGCCAGCTCGGCGAACGGACCGGCAAAACTACCGATGCTTTCAGGTCCCCATTATAATACCAGTTGTGGGTGATTGTTGTTTCAGAGCTGGCTCCGACAACCTTGGTGAAACAGTAGAGCTTACTGATTTCTTTTGGGAAAACATCTCCTATTCCAACCGGCTGGCGGTCGACCACATCCTGGCAAACGGCTGACTGCGCTATTGTCAGACCGGCCTTGTCCTGGGCGTTGGCAATACCCATTATTCCAATCGAGACTATGATGGTCACCAGACAGGTGCCGAGGGTTGTAACTAAACTTCTTCTAATCATATTCTATCCTCCTTTTGATTTATCCCGAATTATGCACTTCAAATGCCTGAAAAAATCTATTTCATTGAATTATTACATAGTTAGCATTTATTTGGTCCCTGCCGTGCCTCCACCCAATAGGTGAAGTTCAATCCGTTAAAAAATCCTCAGGCATTTGAAGTGCATAATCCGGGTTTATTTGTGTTGCCTGCAGGTGATTAAAAAGTATTTTCCCTTCCGGCTGCGGGCAAGTTGGAGACCAAATCGGGCAATGGTGACGGAAAGAGGGAGCCCGAAGAGAAAATCTAGCATTGCTTCGGCTATTCCACCTTCGCGGCTGCAGGTTTGCCTCAGGCTGGTGTCATAGCGCATGATTTCAAGCAAGGCCGCAGCAGGCCCGGTTTTATCACCCTCGAGCCAGAGCCTGGCCAGCCTGGCCACCTCTGAATAATCGCAGCGGGATTGGTGCTCGGTTACCAGGTTCCATAAGCAGGGGTTTTTAGGCATCAGGATGTCCTTGCGGCTCAGGCGGTTGCGGTTGTAGATGCTTGCCAACCCTTCCGGCTGCCAGCATTCCAGGACGCGACATTCAAGGGGCCTTTGGTCGTAAATTGAACAGGTGTTACTTGCGGGTTCCAGGAATAGGCAGGCCGATGAAAAAGATGCAGCCTTTATCTTGACGATATCTGAATCCGGGAAAATTATTCGGCCGGTCACGTTGTCCAATACCGGTTCCGCCGGCCGGATGGTAAAGAGCCTGTCCAAGGGAAGATGGCCTTCCATGACCAGAAGCTTGTCTTGCCCGTGCAGCGCCGGCCCCCCCTTGCGGCAACACGTTGCACAACGTTTGCAGACAGGTTTGGAATCTTCTTTCATATCCGGGCCTTATGCAACCTTCCACCGCTATCGGAAAAAAGGCGCTGGTTCCTGCTCAAACTTTGAGCCGAAGAATCCAAAACAATATCATTGTCTTAGAAACCTGGCCGTTCAGGGCGTTTCCCCTGAACGGCCAGGTTACATAGTCGCCGGGCTTGGTTTTGTTTTCAGCCGGGCTATACTATCTATTTGCCGGCCCGTCCGTCGTCGCACGGCTGGTCGTCGGCATTGGAGCGGGAATGTTCCGCCGTCCCGGACAGGGTGCAGGTGGGGTCCTGGTCATCGGGTTCGGCAGATCCCTGGCCGCCCTGGTCGGGGGTGATCTTTATTACCGCTGGTGTTTGTTCCGCCAATTGTTTCAGTCGCAAGTAGCGTTCCTTGACTTCAGCCTCCAGGCGGTCATGGAGCCG
>JALVRI010000306.1 GCA_027031325.1 Desulfobacteraceae bacterium | reverse complement strand
GTCGAAAACCCGCTGGCTCTTGCGCTCGGTACGCGGAAGGCTTCCGGGGTCCAGGATTTCAACCCGGCAGCGCACCAGGATCTTGCGCCTGATCTCTGCCGAAACGGCCCGGGCCAAGATCTGATCTTCAGCAGCCGAAGCCTGCTCGGACCGTTCCACCTTCACCGTCATCATGTCCCTTCCATCTGCTCCATGATCCAGGTGAATCTGGTATTCGCTGCCCACCCCATCGACCCGGCTAAGGACATGATCTATCTGGCTGGGATAAATATTGACAGCCCGGTAGATAAACATGTCGTCGGTGCGCCCCATGATCCGGTCGTGCCTTGGAAAACCTGCCCCGCACCCGCAGTCCCCTTCCAGGATGCGGGTAATATCGTGGGTACGATAGCGGATCAAGGGGCTGCCCTCTTTACGCAGTGTGGTTACGACCAGCTCTCCGAGGTTTCCGGGTTCAACCGGCTCCAGGCTCCGGGGGTCGATAATCTCGAATATGAAATAATCCGCCCAGTAATGGATCCCGTTGTGACAATGGCAATCTATCCCTGTCCCTGGCCCGTATAGCTCGGTCATGCCGTAAATATCGTGAACATGCTCGACCCCCATCAGTTCGGCTATTCTCCGGCGCATGGCATCAGAGCAACGTTCGGCGCCCATAATGATCTTGCGGATATTTATCTTCGAACGCAGCCCGCGCCGGTCGATTTCCTCTGCCATGAGCAAAGCCATGGAGGCTGTGGAGCAGAAAACCGTGGTCTCCATATCGACCATCAGCTCACAGTGCATTTCGGCATTGGCCGGCCCAACCGGTACGGCCAGGGCTCCAAAGCGCTCGCATCCCGCCTGAAAGCCTGCTCCGGCCGTCCACAAACCGTATCCCACAGCTATTTGGACCCGGTCGCTCATGGTCAGCCCGGCCAGCTCGTAGCATCGGGCGAACATGTCGGCCCACATCTCCACGTCATTCCGGGTATAGCACAAGACCTTGCGCTTGCCTGTGGTACCGGAGGAGGCATGAATGCGCACCAGCTCATCGAATCCGGCACTGCGCAACGGAAAAGGGTAGCCGTCCTGGAGGTCTTCCTTGTCTGTAAGGGGCAGGCGCTGAAGATCCCCAAGGCTGCGGATGTCTTCAGGGTCTATCCCGTTCTTTTCAAAAAGTCGGCGGTAAAAAGGTGAATTTTGATAGGCGTGGCGTACAGTCCAGCGCAAACCTTCCAGTTGGGTGCTGGCAAGCTTCTCCGGGCTCATCCCGGCCGGTAAAAAACGCATCTGTTTCTCCTTGATCCAAATAAGGGCATGCTTCAAAGGCGAAAAACATACGCAAAGCAAAAAGTACCGGCTAATAACAGTTAATTATGCGAATCTCATGACTGAAAATTACCGGATAGTATTTGCTTTCCAGTGTAACCACTCGTTAGCGTACATCGATATTATACCCATTCCCATGAAATTAAAGAAAAATCAAAGTGAATGTATTTAATGTTAGGATCTTTTTTGTACATTTTTCTATATTTATCTCCCATTTTCCAATCGTCAATTAAACGGCCAATCTTTCCCCTATATTTGCAATCGTAATGTTCTAAACTAAATAAGAAAAGATCAGCAGATAGATTTTGCTCTACGTAAATGGCTATCCAAGGTGCGCATGCAAAAGCCTTACAGGCCTTCAGAACTTTATCTCTATCATTTTTGCCCTTCTGATAAGAAAATATGTTAACAGAAGAGAATTCTTGTCCTTTTGCCCTTGTCCGTGATTTTATCGAAATGCCAAGACGTTGACCTGATTTTGGATTGTAAGCAACAACATCAATTCCAGTATGGTCAACGATTGTGACTTCAAAGCCAGAGCGTGAAAGCCAATTACATAAAAGCGCCTCCCCATAATTTCCGATGATTTTCTGGTGCCGGGTACTTTTGATGATTTCCATCTACTATATTTTTCCTTATGACAATTCAGATCGACACAAACTCAAACCCTATCCTTAATAAAATCTTTCCAGCATTCGATGGGGGTTAGGCCCTCCTTGTTTCTATTAATAGTAACGCAACACCTTATTTAAAAGCCACCCGCATGTCAAGCTGTTTAACCTTGCAGATGCCAAGCCCTATCATCCCGGATTTTGCACTTCAAATGCCTGAAGACTTTCACCGATTGAACTTAACCTTTTGGGTGAAGGCACGGGCAGGAACAAATCCATGCTAACTACTTAATGATTCAATGAAATTGCTTATTGTAGGCATTTGAAGTGCAAAATCCGGGATCATTTTACTCCGGGCAGGCCTGGGTCAACCGGTAAATCCTGATCAGGGCGTATATCTTGCCAAAAAATCAAAAGAGGTTAAAAAAAGATTGACCTGTTTCCACAACTTGGCTTACCAATTGCCGATGATTCAGAAAGCCGATCAACATCCCGCCCCCCACGCGCAACCCCTTGCGGATGATACCCATTTGCTGGAAATCAAAGGCCTCAAGACCTACTTCTACCTTTTCGAAGGTATCGCCAAGGCCGTGGACGACGTCTCGTTGCACCTGGACCGTTCAGAGGTGGTGGGAATTGTCGGCGAATCGGGCTGCGGAAAGAGTGTCACCGCCCAATCCATCATGCGCCTGATTCCCGAGCCACCCGGCAGGATCGTGGACGGCAGGATCCTATTCGACGGAACCGACCTGGTCAGGCTGGCGCCCGACAAGATCAGGAATGTCCGGGGCAACCGGATTGCCATGATCTTTCAGGAGCCCATGACCTCCCTCAACCCGGTCTTCACCATCGGTGACCAGATTGCTGAAATGTTTCGCCAGCACATGCAGCTGGGCAAAAAAGAAAGCCTTGAAAGGGCCATCGAGATGCTGGCCAAGGTCCAGATACCCGAGCCTGCAAAACGGGCTGTGGCCTATCCCCACCAGTTGTCAGGTGGCATGCGACAAAGGGCCATGATCGCCATGGCCCTGGCCTGCAGCCCTGAAATTCTGATCGCCGATGAACCCACAACGGCCCTGGATGTCACGGTACAGGCCCAGATTCTAGACCTGATGCTCCAACTCAAGCAGGACTATCAAACAGCCATCATGATGATAACCCATGACCTGGGAGTAATTGCCGAAATGGCCCAAAGGGTTGTTGTCATGTATGCGGGTAAAGTGGTAGAAGAAGCCTTAACGGTCGACCTGTTCGACCGGCCTTTACACCCTTACACGGTAGGTTTGCTCGAATCCATGCCGAGGCTTGGATCACGCACCCCGGGAAAAGACCGCAAGTTAAGGGAAATCAAGGGGATGGTCCCCGGATTGCTGGATCTGCCGGCCGGTTGCAGCTTCGCTCCCCGCTGCCCCCGGGCTATGGATATCTGTCAACGGCAGGTCCCGGAACTTGCCCCGGCCGGCGATAGGCGCCGGGTGCGTTGCTGGTTGTTTCCCGGCCAAGGAGATACAAGTGCAACCACTGTTGACGGTGGATGACCTGAAAATTCATTTCCCGATTACAAAAGGGTTGTTTTCGCGCACCGTCGGATATGTTTACGCGGTCGACGGTGTCTCCCTCAGCCTTGCCAAGGGAGAAACCCTGGGACTTGTTGGAGAATCCGGTTGCGGTAAGACCACCACCGGGTTGGGAATCCTGCGCCTGCTCGATCCCAGCGGAGGGAAAATAGTTTTCAACGGCAAAGACATAACCCGCATGACCCGCAGCCAGCTCAGGCCCCTGCGCAAACAGCTGCA
Organism: Desulfobacteraceae bacterium; assembly: GCA_027031325.1. GTDB lineage: Bacteria > Desulfobacterota > Desulfobacteria > Desulfobacterales > Desulfosarcinaceae > JALVQM01. Next base: position 1,506 of record JALVRI010000306.1, on the reverse strand, counting down.
GATAATCTTCCAGGATCCATACTCTTCCCTGAACCCGCGCATGACCGTAAATGACATAATCGCCGATCCGCTCCGGGTGCATGGTCTCTACACAGGTTCGGAAGGCCGCGACTGGGTTGCATACATCCTGGAAAAAGTGGGCCTTTCACCCGAACACGGCCGGCGCTACCCCCACGAATTTTCCGGCGGCCAGCGCCAGAGGGTGGGCATAGCCCGCGCCCTGGCCCTCAAGCCGCGGATCATCGTCGGCGATGAACCGGTTTCGGCCCTGGATGTCTCTATCCAGGCCCAGATCATCAACCTGCTCATCGACCTGCAGGCTGAATTCGATCTTTCCTATATCATCATCGCCCACGACCTGGCGGTGGTGGAATACATTTGCGACAGGGTCGCTGTCATGTACCTGGGCAAAATCGTCGAGACCGGGGCTTATCACCAGGTATACAACAATCCTTTACACCCATACACCCAAGCCCTGCTGTCGGCCATCCCGGTACCCGACCCCCGGCAGCGACGACAACGCACCATCCTGCAAGGCGACGTGCCCAGCCCGATCGAGCCACCGCCCGGATGCCATTTTCACCCGCGCTGCCCCCGGGCCATGGACGGCTGTGACCGGGAATCACCCGAGCTGACGGAACACCGTCCCGGCCACTGGGTGCGCTGCCGGCTGTATTGAGCGGACTAGAGTTTATCCCACCGGCCTTCCTTTTCGGCCGGCTAACCGTGCAACTAGCATAGGAGGAGGAAGATCATGCAAAAAATTACCAACCTTTTTTACACCATCCTGGCAGTATTGTTGGTGGCGGCCCTGGCCGGCCCGGCAGCCGCCGCCTCGTCCCTGGTGGTCGCCGTGGATACGCCACCGCGGATGATGAACCCCCACGGCGACGATTCTGACGCCAACCTTTCCTACATGGCCAATTTTTTCGACGGACTGTTGCAGAGGAAGGGACCTGAAGGTAAATTGTCCCCGGCCCTGGCGGTGCGCTGGGAACATCCCGACGAACTGTCCTGGAAATTTTACCTGCGCAAGGGGGTCAAGTTCCACAACGGCAACCCGTTCAACGCCGCCGATGTTAAATTCTCTTTCGAAAGGCTCAGCAACCCTGAGGTTTCCGAGTTCATCAACACCGGCAAGATGATCGACAAGGTCGAAATCATCGACGACTACACCGTTGTCATCCGCACCAAGCAACCGATTCCATGGTTCGCCAACAACATGCACCAGGTGTTCATCATGGACAAGGAATCCACCGAGAGCCGTGATCCCGGCCAGGTGATGGTAAAACCCATCGGTACCGGGGCCTACAAGCTGGTGGAATGGGTCAAGGGCTCCTACCTGCGCCTTACGGCCAACGAAGATTACTGGGAAGGCCCTCCGCCCATCAAGAACATCGAAGTGCGGCCCATCACCGAGGCCTCTACCCGTTTTGCGGCCCTGGTCTCGGGCCAGACCGAACTGATGACCGGCGTGCCGGTTGAACTTTTCTCACGCATCAAGAC
>JALVRI010000305.1 GCA_027031325.1 Desulfobacteraceae bacterium | reverse complement strand
TGATGAACACCAAGCCCGAAGTAGGCCTTACCCTTACGGGAAAAATCCTCGAAAGTGCGCGGACCGCTGACGCTATAGTCACCGTCTGCCCCATGTGCCAGATGAATCTGGAGGCCTACCAGAAAAAAATTTCCAAACGGCTTGATAAAAAGATCACTGTTTCGGTAATCTATCTACCACAGCTTTTGGGACTGGCGCTGGGAGTTCAAGTCTCCAGGCTAGCGCTGGATTACAACCTGGCAATTACGCGGCAATTCAAACAAAGTTGGACCGACATTACCACCGAGGCGTGTTGAAAGAAAATGACTGCGATTTTCAAGCACATCCGTAGCAGCCTGACCATGAAGCTCATACTCACCGTGGGATCTTTGCTGGTGATCTATATCATCGTCTGGGCCTTTTTCAACATCCGCTATCAAAAACAAAAACTGATGGATAACATCGTCGCTTCGACCGACCGCCTGACCCATACCATTTTGCTGGGCACCCAGTACGCCATGATGCTCAACTCACGCGACGATATCACCCAGATCATAGCCAATATCGGAAAACTTCCGGAAATAGTGAGCATCAGGATATACAACAAGGCGGGGGAAATAAAATATTCAAACCACGAAAATGAAATAGACACCAAGACAAATATAAAAGATGAAGCCTGCTCAATCTGCCACCGGAGCAAACCGCCCCTTAAAAAGGTCAGCCTGAAACAAAGGATTCGTATTTTCAGGTCAAGCCGGGGACATCACCTGCTGGGGATAATCACTCCCATCTCCAATGCTCCGGGCTGCGCCACCGGTTCATGCCATTTCCACCCCAAAGGCAATACCATCCTGGGAGCCCTGGACGTGGTTGTGTCTCTGGCAGGTACCGAAAAGGAAATCGTCAAAATCGAAAGAAGCGTACTGGGCCTGTCGGTCTTCATCTTCATAATCACCTCAAGTATCATTTTTGTTTTCCTGCACCGTTTCGTAAACATGCCGATACGCAAACTGATCGCCGGCACAGGCGAAATCGCCAGGGGTAACTACACCCACCGGGTCAAGCTTAAACAGGTGGATGAAATGGGGAAACTGGCTGAATCGGTAAACCAGATGGCCCGCAAAATCCACCAGCACCAGCAGGAACTGAACCGCCAGCGGGACGAGTACCAGAAACTGTTCGAAGGTGTGCCGTGCCTGATAACCGTCCAGGACCGTTCCTACCGCCTGCTCAAGTACAACCGTGAATTTGCCCGGCGCTTTGCCCCCCGCCCCGGCGATTTTTGCTACCAGGCCTACAAGGGGAGAACCTCAAAGTGCAGGCAATGTCCCGTGGAAGCAACCTTTGCCGACGGAAAATCACACTGGGCGGAAGAATCGGGGATCAACAAGGACGGCACCCGGACATACTGGATGGTCCAGACTTCGCCCATCAGGGATGAAAACGGCAAGGTTGTCGCCGCCATGGAAATTTCCCTGGACATAACCCAGCGCAAGCTCCTTGAAGAAGAATTGAAGCGCTCTGAAAAGAAATACCACGACATCTTCAGCAACATCCCCAATCCCGTCTTTGTGGTAGACCGGGAAAACCTCGCCATCCTGGACTGCAATAAAAGCGTCTCATCCATCTATGGTTTCACGGAAAAAGAACTCATCGGCAAGCCGTTTACCTTCCTGTTCAAGGACGAAGACCACGACCATTGGGGCTTCAGGCTGCGCACCGCCAGCAACTTGTATCAAATACGCCACAAGCATTCATCCGGGCAGACGATTTACGTAAACATCCGCATCTCGCCTTCGGAATACTCCGGGAAAAACGTTCTCCTGATAACCACCAGCGATATCACCAAACGGCTTGAAACCGAGCAGCAGTTGATCCAGGCCAGCAAGATGGCGACCCTCGGCGAAATGGCGACCGGAATAGCCCATGAACTAAACCAGCCCCTTTCGGTAATCAAGACTACTTCCAGCTTTTTCATTGCCAAGCTGCGCCGTAAAGACAAGATAGACACAGAGCTGCTCACAAAAATGCTCGACAAGGTGGATCGCAACGTGGACCGGGCCACCCGCATAATAAACCATATGCGCCAGTTCGCCCGCAAATCAGACAGTCAGTTGCGCCCGGTCGACCTGAACCAGGTTATTCAAAGTGCTTTTGAAATATTCAGCCAGCAGTTGAAAGTAAGGGGAATTGCCATCAAATGGTCCATGGCCGAATCCCTGCCCCAAGTCGCCGGGGACCCCGGCCGGCTTGAACAGGTTTTCATCAACCTGCTGCTGAATGCCCGGGACGCAATCGAGGAAAGCCGCCAGGAAGATATTTCGGGACAAGCCCAGGCCGACGACTGCATCACCATCGAAACCGGCCGACAGGACTCGCTGGTATTCTGCCGCCTTTGCGACACGGGTTGTGGAATATCCAAGGAGATAAAAGAGAAGATTTTCGAGCCTTTTTTTACGACCAAAGAAGTCGGTAAGGGTACCGGGCTGGGGCTGTCCATAAGCTACGGTATCATCAAGGACTGCGGCGGCAGGATATCGGTCCACGACAATACTCCACGAGGAACCTGCTTCCTGGTGGAACTGCCGACCTATCGTGAAGAAGATCAACAGGCTGACCGTTACAGTGCCTCTGACACCCATACATTTTCAGGGAGTTGAGATGCAATCCAAAGATCCGGTATCCAGTATTTTGCTTGTCGACGACGAAGAAGACATCCGTGAAGTCCTCGAGATCGCATTGAGCGACAACGGCTACACGGTCTACACAGCCCAGGACGGCAAAGAAGCTCTCGAGATATTTGAGAAACTCAGTCCGCCTGTGATCCTGACGGACATCAAAATGCCGGGTATGGACGGCATCGAGCTTCTGAAAATCATAAAACGCGAAAACCCGGAAACCGAAGTAATCATGATAACCGGCCACGGTGACATGGGCCTGGCGGTGGAAAGCCTGAAAAACGAGGCCACCGATTTCATTACCAAGCCCATCAACGTGGACGCCCTCGAAATAGCCCTCAAGCGCGCCCGTGAAAGAATAACCGTCAGGCGCCAGCTCCAGGCCTACACTGAGAACCTGGAACGCCTGGTACGGGAAAAATCAGAACTCCAGGATCACCTTTCGTCCCTTGGATTGATGATCGGTACCATTTCCCACGGCCTGAAAGGGTTGCTGACAGGCCTTGACGGGGGCATGTACATCCTTGAATCGGGCCTTAAAACCAACGACGAGGCCAAGCGCCAGGAAGGCTGGCAGATTGTAAAAACCATGGTCGGCCGAATCCGCAAACTGGTCATGGACATCCTTTTTTATGCCAAGAAACGTGAAATAGAACGCCAGCCGATAGAAGCCCGCAAGTTTGTCGAGCAACTTTACGATGCCGCCGCCGCAAAAATAAGGAGCAAGGGTATAGAGTTTGTCAAGCAATGCCCGGAAAGGGATTTCATCATTTCAGTCGATCCCGGCTACCTCCAGGCGGCCCTGATGAACATAATCGAAAACGCCGTCGATGCCTGCCTCAAGGACAGCGCCAAACAGGAGCACCGGATAACTCTCAGTCTCAGGGAAAGCGGAAACATGGTTATCTTCGCCATCGAAGACAACGGTGTCGGCATGGATCAGGAAACCCGCGACAATCTCTTCTCGCTTTTCTTTTCATCAAAGGGGCGTTCCGGCACCGGGCTTGGACTTTTCGTCGCCCGCAAGATAGTCGAACAGCACGGTGGCGCCATAGAAGTATCATCCACCCCGGGCAAAGGTAGCCGCTTTGTAATCAAAATGCCCAAGAATCCCCCCGAGGTTCCGGAAACCAATCCATCCGAATAACGGATCTTGCTCACGCCGTCTTCACCCAGGCGGCATCCTTCCTACCCAGGGTCTTGGTGGCTAGTTGCCTGAGCTTGTATTTCTGGATTTTACCGGAGGCAGTGGTCGGGTATTGGTCCACGAAAATAAAATCGACCGGTATCTTGTGGTAAGCTATCTTGCCTTCGCAAAATCGGCGCAATTCACCGGCATCCGCCTCCCGGCCTTCTTTGAGCTGGACGTAGGCGACTACTTCTTCACCGTACTTGAGACTCGGCACACCGACCACCTGAACATCCCTTACCTTCGGATGGGTATAGAGAAATTCTTCGATCTCCCGCGGATAGATATTCTCTCCTCCCCTGATGATCATGTCCTTGATACGGCCGGTGATCTTGCAGTAGCCGTTTTGGTCCATGACCGCCAGATCTCCGGTATGCAGCCATCCTTCTGCGTCGATGACCTCGGCCGTTGCCTCGGGCATTTTGTAATAACCCTTCATGACATGGTATCCCCGGGTGCAAAGTTCACCCTGCACGCCGTTTCCAACCTGCTTGCCGGTTGGCAAGTCGACGATCTTGACCTCAACGTCGGGAAGCGCCCTTCCAACGGTGGCGACCCTCAGCTCGAGGGCATCGGTCGGCCTGGTCTGGGTTATTACCGGCGAGGCCTCGGTCTGGCCATAGGCGATGGTCATCTGCTCTGCGCCCATCTGGTATACCACTTTCTTCATGACCTCGATCGGACATGGAGACCCGGCCATGATTCCCGTCCGCAAGCTGCCGGTGTCGTATTTCTCTTTTTCCATCTGTTCCAGTTCGGCAATGAACATGGTCGGCACGCCATGCAAGGCGGTACAGCGATGGGCCTGGACGGTTTCAAGAACCACGTCCGGCCTGAACTGGATCACAGGTGACATTGTGGCTGCCGAAACCACGCAGGTCAAGGTACCCAGGACGCAGCCGAAACAATGGAAAAACGGCACCGGAATGCAAAGGTTGTCGGCGGCTGAAAAATTCATGCAGGCCGCAACACTCTTGGCGTTGCCGATTATGTTGGTATGGGTCAGCATTACCCCCTTGGGGAAACCGGTGGTCCCCGAGGTATACTGCATGTTGATCACCTCGTCAGGCGATAGGCAATCCTGGCGGCGGGCCAGCTCCCCGTCGCTCACTTTTTCTCCCAAAGCGAGCATTTCCTCCCAGCCGAACATACCTGGCGGAACCTGCTCGCCGATGAAAACGACATTTTTGAGCTTGGGTACCCTGGAGGCCTCTAGTTCACCGGGCTTACAACTTTCCAACTCGGGGCATACCTTGTGAATGATTTTTCGGTTTTGTCAATCACAAACCGAGGACGCAGAAGGATACCTGGCAGGCCGGACTCGACAGCCTTACTTCAATTTTCACACCATCAGTTCTATCCGCATCACCGTGACTGC
>JALVRI010000304.1 GCA_027031325.1 Desulfobacteraceae bacterium | reverse complement strand
GCTCCTGGACCCACCCGGCGGACCTGACCGCAGACGGTATCGGACCGGCGGGCCGGGACGCCGATTCGCCCCGGGCGGCCATGAGCCCTGCGGGTGATGCCCTGATCGCCTGGCAGGGAAACGACGGGGTTAATGACCAGGTTTACAAGGCCGAGTACCGATAGGCTCTTTGGACGGCAGGCAGGTCAGCCCGGACAGCGGCCGGAAATATGCTGGCTGCCGTTCGGGGGAGCTTGGAAAGATTTTTTCCGGCCGCCGAAATTCCAAGGGATACAAGCTCAGTTGGCGGGGTGGGGACTTTTCGTGACTGCAAACATCATGGTTGACTTTGGGAAATAATTAGGAAGATACTTACCGAATTTCAACAAACCGAGAGCGTATAATTTGATCCAGCGGGCATAAACGGTTATTGCCGGCATCAGGGGAGCATCGGCGGCCGGTAATACCCGGTTGCCACGGAGCGCCGAGCATGCAGGTTTCAAAGGATCAATCCAAGTTTCTCGCTCCCCGGACTCCAGGCAGATTCTATCGCCAGAGGCTGCTGGAAAGATTGGATCAGCATGAGCCGGCCAGGATCGTCCTGCTGGTAGGGCAGGCCGGTCAGGGCAAATCCACCCTGGCCGCCTGTTATGCCCGCTTGACAGGAAGGCCGAAGGCATGGATAAACATAGACCCCGCCGATGAAGATCCCATCAGTTTCATGCTGGCCTTGATCGGGGCTGTAAAGGCCGGAAATTCCGGAACTGATTTCAACCGGCTCGAAAGTAACCTGGCGGCCTATACCAAAGCCGCCCGCAAGGACAACCTCTTTAGCGCCTGGGCGCGCCTGTTCTGGCAAATCGCCCCTCCAAACGGGCTGATCGTATTGGACGGACTGGAAAGGATTTCTTTTGAAAGTCCGACTTTTCAGCTGATCCAGGAGATTGTCCGGTGGGCTCCCCCAAAAAGCAAGTTCCTCATGGCTTCCCGCAAAAGGCCACCTTTGAAACTTCAAAAAATGAAGATCGCAAACCAGGCCCTGGTCATAGATAACCGTCAACTGGCTTTCAGGGAATCTGAAACCAGGGCATTTCTCGAATCGGCTTACAACCTGACCCTCGAAGACAACATCTTGAAGCAGATACAATCTGTTACAGAGGGCTGGATAAGCGGGGTGATAATTTTCGCCCAGTGGCTGGCCAGGTCCCAATCGCGGGCCGGGCGTGAGCTTTTTCAATCAAAGCTCGAATGGACCGTGGTCCAGGAACTGTACGCCTTTTTCAGCGAGGAAGTCTTCCAAAGCATCGATCGCCAAATGCAGGACTTTCTGATAAAGACCGCTTTCCTGGAAACCCTTGAACCGGCCTGCATCGATGCGGTGCTGGGGACTGACGACGCGGCCGTTGTGCTTGCCAGATTGTCGGCCGAGACATTTTTCATCCAGCAGTACGTTTCAGAAGAAGGTGAGAACCTTTACCGTTACCACCAGCTTTTCCGCCGCTATCTGCTGCACAAGCACGCCAATGAACTCGACCGGCATTTGCAGGGCCGGCTTTTGCTGATTGCAGCCGATTACTACCTGCGCACCGGCCGGCCGGAAACCAGCCTTCCATTTTATATCCAGGCCGGTCAGTTCGACAGGGCCGAGCAGGCCATCTCCCTGGTGGGCATGCAGATGGTCAGGCACGGGCAGCTCGCCAGGCTGAAAGCATATCTTGAAAAAATTCCCGAGGACGAGCGCGGGCGGCTGCCCTGGCTGCTGCTTTACCACTCGGTTGCCGTCAGGTCCCAGGACGGCCGCCTTGCCATGCGGCAGCTTTGTCGCTGCCTGGATCTTTTTAGCTTGGCAGATGACTACAACGGCCGGATCCTGGCCTTGTCCTTTCTTATCGAAACCGCCCTCTTGCTGGGCTATAGCCTGATTCCCATCGATGAGCTCATCAACGGCTCACTGGAACTGCTCGATGATCCGCCGGAGCATGTGCCTCCCATAGTCCAGGCCCAACTGTGGCTCCAACTGGGCTATGCCACCATCAGGGGAGTAGGCGATTTTGCCACCGGTCTGGAGGCGGCCCGCACCGCCTATCTTATGGGTCACAGGCAGGGTTATACCGAGATTTGCGCTTATGCCCTGGCCCTGCAGAAACTGGTTGAAATCTACCTGGGGCATTTCCGACAGGCCGCTGAAACAGACGCTCAACTGGTAGCCTTGCTGCCCGAGTGTTCGGAAGAATTACGCACTTTTCATCTGAGTACCGATTGCGTCATGCATATTTACACGGGTGAGGGAGAAGAGGCCCTGGCCGACCTGGAGCGGTTTGAAAAGAGGATCGAAGAATACGGATTTTACCATTTTCACACCTGGCTGATGATATACAGGTGCCTGCTCTATCCACGCATAGGCAGGGCCTCCGAGGCCGAAGCCATTCTCCGGGCCTGGTTGCGCACCTGCCAGGAAGGCAGTTTCAGCCGGGCCATGGCCCTGCTGTTTCTAGGTTTTTGCGCTTATTACCGGGCCGGGGTGAAAGATGGGCTCGAATGCCTGGAAGAGGCGGCCCGCATTTTTTCCAAGGGTCCCTTGCGATCTGAATTCCAATACCATGCCGCCGTCAAGGCCCTGGGGATTGCCGCCTACCTCCAGGCAGACTACCGGAAGGCGCAGCCGCTGCTCGAGCAAGCCTTGGAGTATGCCCGCCATATCGGCAGCGATGCCCTTCTGGCCGACGTTTACCTTTTCATGGGATTGAACAGCTATGCCGCCGGCCGCCGGGCGGCGGCGGGCATCAGCCTGCGGGCCGGATTTGAGATAGCCCGCCGCCAAGGCTATACCCATTTTGTTGTGATCCATGAAGACGACCTGGCCTGCGCCTGCCTTCTGGCCCTCCGGCTGGAGGCTGTCAAGGATCCGCGGTGGATCATCCGGCTGCTGGTTGCTTCAGGCAACCTGGCTGTGGAAAAAGAGCTTGCCCGCCTTACGGCGACCGAGCCTGAAAACAGACAGCTCGCCATGGCCTGGCGGGCCATTCGGCGTTCCCGCCTGCCCCGGCTGACGGTTTTTACCCTCGGCCGTTTCACCGTCGAGCTGGATGGCCGACCTATTCCTCCATCCGGCTGGAAAGGCAGATCCAACGCCAGATTTTTCAAGATGCTTTGCGCTTACGGCGGCCGGCGGGTTTCCAGGGAGCGCCTGGCAGAAGCCCTCTGGCCGAATGCCAACCCAAAGGCCTCGGAAAGCAACTTCAAAAGCGGCTTGCACCGGCTGCGCCAGGTGTTTGCGACCCGGGAAGATGACCGGGCCGGATTTGAATATATCGTCCTGCGCCAGTCGCAGGTGGGTCTCGATCCCGGTCTTTGCTGGCTCGATAGCGAGGCTTTCAGAAAAGCCGCCTCCAGTGCCCTGGAATCAGAATCTTACAACGATGCCATCCAATTCGGGCGCAGGGCTCTGGAACTTTACGGAGGGGATTTCCTGCCCGAAGACATTTCCCCGGACCGGGTCCGGGAGGCTCGCCGGGAGCTGAAAAAGCTATACCTCAGGTTGCTGGAGCATCTGGCGAAGTTGTGCCTTCTGGATGGAAAGCTGCAGACAGCAAGCCGCTATCTGCAGAAATGGCTCGAGGCCGATCCTTACTCCAACACCGCCTGCCGCCGCCTGATGCGGGTTTACACCGACATGGGACAAAGAAAAAAGGCCCTTACCCTCTACCGCGATTTTGCTGCCCGCCACAGGGCCGACCTTGAACTTGAGCCTGATGAAACCACCCGGGCACTTTACCGGGAGCTTTCAAACTAGGTCTTTTACCGTCAGCGCCTGATTATTTTCCCTTTGCAACCTGATTGCAACCAGCAGCTTGCTATCCTGCAAAAAACAACCCTTTCAAACCAGCCATGAAAAACGCCGGGCCGCTTTTCCCCGGCGCCGGCTGCGGCCGATGAGGCGCTGTGAGAGGTTTTTTGCCAAAGCATCCGGGAAAAAATGCAAGTTTACGTTTCAAGGTGCCAAAAAGCCTGGAAGTTTTGGGCAACTCATAACTTTTGAACCTGGGACGGCGGAAATGGACAAAAGAAGTATTATCGGATTGTTTGTTTTGGGGGCGGTTATCTGGTTTTGTTTTTCGGCCTGCGGAGGCAGCGGCGGAGGTGCCCCTGCCGCAGGCGGCAACAGCGGCGGGCAGGCGGCCACATTCAGTATCGGTGGTCAGTTGCAGGGGTTGGTGGCAGGAGACCAGGTTGTATTGCAAAACAACGGCGGTGACGACCTGGTCCTGGATGCCGATGGCGATTTCAGCTTTGCCACCGGTCTTGCCGACGGGCAGGCTTACAACGTCACGGTTGCCGTCGATGCCGACAATTGCGACTGCAGCGTTGAAAACGGCAGCGGCACCGTATCCGGTGCCGATGTCACCTCGGTGCTGGTACGCTGCCGCCACTGGCGCCACCCGGCCGATCTTTCCGACAACATCAGTCCCGACGGTCAGAATGCTTTGGCTCCCCAGGTGGCCATGGCAAACAACGGCGAGGCGGTCATCACCTGGCTCCAGCAAGACGGCGGCGTCTTTAACCGGGCACAGGTTTTCAAGTCCGAGTACCGCGACGGGGTCTGGCATCACCCGTCCGGTCTTGGCGACAACATCAGTCCCGACGGCAAGGATGTATTTGAATGGCCTGCTGCAGTTGCCATGGGGGCCGGGGGAGAGACGGTGATTGCCTGGCTCCAGGATGATGCCAACGCCCAGAGAAGGATCTTTCTTGCCGAGTACCGTGACGGTGGGTGGCGTTATCCCTCGGGCCTTTCAGACAACATCAGCCCAGCGGGTCAGGACGCCTATATGCTGATGGCAGCCATGTCCCAAAACGGTGATGGCCTGGTTGTCTGGCGACAGTCCGACGGTTTGAACGACCAGATCTTTATGGCCGAATGCCGTGACGGCGCCTGGACATACCCGGCCGGCCTGTTTGACAACATCAGCCCCAACAACCAGGATGCCGGCGAACAAGGTTTTAACGTGGCCCTTGATGACCAGGGCAACGCCATTGTCGTTTGGACTCAAAAAGACGGCAGCGCGTTCAACCAGTGGCAGATTTTCAAGTCCGAGTACCGTGACGGGGCCTGGCACCATCCGGCCGGCCTTTCCGACAACATCAGCCCTGATGTCCACAAGGCCCGTTACCCGGATGTTGCCATGGACAGCCAGGGCAACGCCATCATCGCCTGGTGCCAGCAGGACGGTGGGGGAACCTGGCAGA
>JALVRI010000303.1 GCA_027031325.1 Desulfobacteraceae bacterium | reverse complement strand
AATTCTGCAAGACTATCTGGTATTAAGGCAAGATTGGTCGCGCGGTTTGGCCCGGCAGGCAGTAAATGGAGACCTCGCATCCATTTTGTGGAACACCACCGCGCTCACCTGGCAAGCGCCTTTTTTACATCTCCCTTTGAAGAGGCGGCCGTTATCTCGGTGGACGGTTTCGGGGATTTCGTAAGTACGATGTGGGCCAAAGGCAGGGGGGCGGAGATAGAGGTGAAAGGGAAGGTCTTTTTTCCCCATTCTTTGGGCCTGCTTTACCTTGCCGTTACCCAGTTTCTCGGATTTCATGGTTATGGTGACGAGTTCAAGGTGATGGCCCTTGCTGGTTTTGATGAAAACGGTCGTGATGATAGAGTTGAAAAGCTTGTTGATCCAGGAACAAAGGGCGGCTTCGAGTTGAACCTGGAATATTTTGCCCATCAGCGCCTGGGCTTTTCAATCCAATCAGAGGAAGGTTGCCCGGTTATCGGGCCTGTTTTCAGCCAATTTTTCGAAGATACTTTCGGCTCCCCCAGAAAAGCGGGGGATCCGATCCTGCCTCGCCACAAAGCAATGGCCGCAGGCCTTCAGGCCGTTTATGAACAATTATTGGACCATCTGCTGGTCAAGCTTCACGGTGTCACTGGATGTGGCGTGCTTTGCCTTGCGGGGGGATGCGGCCAGAATTCGGTCGCCAATGGTAAGATCCACCTGAAGGGACCCTTTGAGAAGGTTTGGGTGCCCCCGGCCGCTACTGACGCCGGAGGAGCCTTGGGGGCGGCCCTGTGGGTGTGGCATAAGGTGCTTGGCAACCGGAAACGGAGACTGCTGGAGCATGCATACTGGGGGCCGGGATATGATAAGGTGGAAATCGGGAAGATTGTCGAAGGATATAGTCCCCGGCTGGAACGGATCGGTTGTCGGGTCTCGGTCTTCGAAAAGGAGATCGACCTGTGCCCGGAGGCTGCCATGAGGATCTATGAAGGCAAGGTGCTGGGCTGGTTTCAGGGACGCCAGGAATTTGGCCCTCGGGCCCTGGGAAACCGATCCATAGTCTGCGATCCGCGTGACCCCAAGATGGCGGACAACCTGAACCAAAAGATCAAGAAGCGCGAAAGTTTCAGACCCTTTGCCGCCACGGTGTTGGAGCATGCCGTTGGTGACTGGTACAAATGTCCCTCAAAGTCGCCTTTCATGAGCCATGTTTTCAAGATCCGTGATGACAGGCTTGCTGAGTTGGCCGCAGTTGGACATGTGGACGGCAGTGGCCGGGTGCAGACCCTGGCCAGGCATCAAAATTCTTTGTTTTACGGACTGATAGAATCATTTGAGCGCTTGAGCGGCCTGCCGCTGGTCCTCAATACTTCCATGAACGAAAATGAACCCATCGTAAATACACCTCAAGAGGCGATGGACTGTTTTTTAAGAACGGAAATGGACTGTCTCGCTATTGGAAACTACTTGCTGGAGCGTGAAGCTTGACCGAAATTACCATCTTGACACCGGTTCGCAATGGCGAAGCCACGATAAGTGATTGCCTGGCAAGCGTAAGAGGGCAGACCATAGACGTTCAGCATATAATTCTTTACGGATGCTCCAGCGATCGCACCCTGGAGATAATCAAGGAACCTGG
>JALVRI010000302.1 GCA_027031325.1 Desulfobacteraceae bacterium | reverse complement strand
ACACAGGCGCTTGCGGTGCAACGATGATAACAAATAGCCCTTGAGGGGGCAATTCAAATAATCTATCCTGGAGACAAGCGATTATCCCGGACAGCCCGCAAGTTTGCCCAAGAAGGGAGGCGGAGGGCGGGCAAGGGCATAATCCGGGATTATTCAAACCCTCTTTTATCGGGAGGCTCCCCATGATCAGCCTTCAAGCAATCGACAAAGAAACCGTTTTGCTGAATCCTGTCAAAGACATGGCTGTTCGCAAGATTCCAAGCCAGATCCGCTTCGATCCCTTGACAGGCAGGAGCGCCAGGATCTGCCATTTCATGAAACTGAAGTGGGAAATGCCCGATCTTGCAAGGTTGGCTTCCGAAAGCCAGGCCAATTGCCCTTTCTGCCCGGAACGGGTTGAAGCCATTACACCCTGCTTTCCACCGCAGATCCTGCCCGAAGGACGCCTCAAGCGCAACGACATGATCCTTTTTCCCAACCTGGCGCCTTACGACAGTATCGGAGCCGTGGCCACCATGGCCGCAAGCCACATCGCGCCCATGACCGCCTTTTCGGCCGAACGGATGGCGGCCGCCTTCGACCTGGCGATGGAGTTTTTCAGGCGCCTGGAAGCCCTGGATCACCCCGAGGCGGTCTATCACCTTGTCAACTGGAACTACATGCCACCTGCGGGAAGCTCGGTAATTCATCCCCATCTCCAGGTCTTTGCCACCAGCAGCGCCCCAAACCTGGTCAGGCAGGAATTGGAAGCGTCCAGACGCTTCAAGGATGAACAGGGGGCGATCTACTGGGAGAAGCTGGTCGAGTTCGAGGCCGCCCGGAAAGAGCGCTACCTGGGAAGAGTCGGCAGGACTCACTGGATAATGAGCTATGCGCCCATGGGAGTCGCCGGCGACGTGATTGCGGTGGTGGAAGATGCCGCCTGCACCCTTGACCTTTCTAGCGATCATCTCCTGGATCTCGGCCGGGGACTGCGGCGGGTAATGCAAGCCTACGAGCAGACCGGAATCTACAGCTTCAACATGAATTTTTTCTCCGGCCGCCGGCAAGACGGTGATTACTACCGTTTTCACCTGGTCTTTTCTCCGCGCACATTTTTCAACCAGACCCTTGGTACAACCGATATCGGTGCCCTGCGCAACCTTTACAATGAAACCCTGTGCATGGCCTTTCCGGAAGAAATCGCCACCATGCTGAGACCTTACTTCGATGAAGACAGATAACGACATCCCCGTAAGCGGATTCGGCTTCGACTTTGCCTATTGCCCAGGCTGTGGACGCCGAATACAGCCAGCCAGCACGCCAAACCCGCTCCATTGCACCAGGTGCGGTTTTACCCTCTACCGCAACGTGGCCGCAGCAGTTTGCGCCTTGATCTCGAGCAACGGAAAGCTGCTGGCGACAGTCCGCCGCAACCCGCCGGCTGCCGGCAGCCTAGATCTGCCGGGAGGTTTCGTCGATCCCAACGAATCTGCCGAGCAGGCCCTGGCCCGGGAGCTGGAGGAAGAACTTGGGCTCAAAGTCACCAGATGCAGTTATTTTGCCAGCCACCCCAATCTCTATCCCTGCCTCGGAATCACTTACCGTACCCTTGACCTGGCATTCATTTGTGAAGTCGACAGCT
>JALVRI010000301.1 GCA_027031325.1 Desulfobacteraceae bacterium | reverse complement strand
CGCGTTTCGCTCAAGCCGGATTTTTTTGAAAAAGCCCTCAATTCTCCTTTTGTTCAGAAACGCAAAGCCGGCATCCCGCCCCAGGACGTGGAACCGGAAATAACCGAGCCCCTGGTCAACCGTATCCTGGGATTGGAAGACGAAGCATTCCTTGATATCGGCCCGGTCCAGAGCGTGGATCTGAAAAAGTCAAAAGGTGTCTTTACGGCAAAACGGTGTGCAAAATGCGGTGAGATGACTTTTGTCAACAAGCTGCGTGAGACAGAGGACGGCAAACTGGTGTGCATCCCCTGTTCCGGCTATGAAGAATAAACCGCAACCATAATCCGCAAGGGCCGGACCTTTTGCAAGCCCTGGTCCGGTCTTTGCCCAGGGGAATAATAAAATGATAATTATTGTCGTTTCCGGGGTGATACTGGTTCTGGCCTTTATCTTTTCGATGCTGGGTCTGGGCGGGGCCATGCTCTACGTGCCGGTGCTTCATTGGTTCGGTTACGATTTCAAGTCAGTTGCAATTCCCACGGGACTCTTGCTGAACGGGATAACCGTGGCTTCGGCCGCCATAGTCTATCTCAAGGCGAAAATGGTGGACATCAAGGGGTCGCTTCCCCTGGTTGTTACTTCATTTCTCGGGGCACCCATAGGAGCCTGGCTGACGCGCCTGGTACCTACCCAGACCCTGATCCTGCTTTTCGCCCTGGGGATGATTTTTGCAGGCGGCCGGATGTTGATGACCTCGGGCAAGGCGGATAAGGACAGGATGTTGCCGGCCGGTATCCGGATGCTGTGGATGTCAATCGGTGGTTTTGTGATCGGAATGTTGGCCGGTCTGCTGGGCATCGGCGGCGGATTTTTATTCGTACCCCTGATGATGGCCCTGGGTTATCCAACCAAGAAAGCGGCTGCAACCAGCGCGTTTGTGGTAATCTTTTCCTCCTTTTCAGGCTTTGTCGGTCACGTGGCCGAGGGGCATTTCAACTGGCCCCTAATGGCTCTGAGTTGTGTTGCCGTGATTATCGGCGGACAGATCGGGGCGCGAACAATGAAAACCAAGATGAAAGCCAAATGGATCAAGCAGATGTTTGCCGTGGTCCTTTTGGCAGTGGCCGCCAAGCTTTTGTGGAAGATTTTTTTGTAACGGGCGGCTTGTTGATTTGAAAAAAAATACCGCCGGCCTGGCGATACCGTTTTGCAGGTCTTGTCGTTCTTGGATTCCTTCCAACTGCTGCCGGGCATTTTCTCCGGGGGCCTTTTTCCCCACCGCCGGGGCTGGTTAGGTGATGTAACGACAGCCCACAACGTTCGAACTTCCGGCGGTTTGCTGCAATTTCTGCAGGTTCGATCTTATGGCTGTAACCATGGCGCTGGCGGAAGAAAAACAGGTATAGCTCCCGGCGGCTTTGAACCCGGATTTTGCAGCTGGCCAGTTTGCCGAAGATGCTAGACTGAGGGCAGGCAGACATGCTTTGGTACTTCAACTGCCCTCCAACAAAGCAGTTTCGGTAAAATCGCCAGCCCCTTGCGGCTTCAATAGCCTGCTAGTGCTTGGTCAGTATAAACAGTTGAGGAGAGTAAACATGTCGCCGAGTGATCCTGAAAACGTGCCTGGTAAACATGTCTTGGCA
>JALVRI010000300.1 GCA_027031325.1 Desulfobacteraceae bacterium | reverse complement strand
AAGAGATCATTGAAAGTATAGAGACGGCACTGCAAAGTTTCCGGGAGATTACAGTCGAACTTGAAAAGAAGGTCTGAGAAAAGGAGATCGTTCAATGGCCTTTGAACCCGGAGGCATGTCGGAGAAATTTGGCAACCGTTATGAGGGTCGCTGGGTTGCCAAACAGCTTCTCCGGCTGTTGAATGAGGAGATCTGCTCGGTTACCGTGGAGCTTATCGGCCCGGACGAACAGGGCGTGGACCTGATGGTCGTCACAAAAGACGGCACTCAGCAGTTGCAGCAGTGCAAGGCCCGTTGTGGTAGCCGCGAATCCTGGTCCATAGCAGCATTACGCGATAAGGGGATTCTGGGACACTTGAAGGACCATCTGGACCGCGATCCCAACCACCAGTTTGCACTTATCTCGGCAATCCCGGCACGCATCTTTGCGGATATCTGTGAAAGCGCCAGGATCTCCAATGACAAACCCAGGGATTTTTTTCAGTATCAAATTGAGTCCATAAGCGAAAAACGTCGCTATTATTTCAAGGTGTTTTGTGATGCTTTGGGGCTTGATCCCCAAAAAGACGATGACCTCGAAAAAGCCTTCAACTATCTCAAACGCACCCATATCGAGCTTTTCCCCGATGACCGCAACACTTGGTTAGATCTTGAGTACAGTACCGGCCTTCTTTTGACCGGCGAGCCGAAAACCGTGATTGCCGTTTTGCTCACCTATGCCGAAAACAACGACATGTACCGCAAGCCCATTTATGCCGATCAATTGCGGCGCCACCTTGCGGAAACTCATGACATCCACCTAAGGCAGCTTGAGAATGACCGCCGAATAGCCCCTGCCGTAAAGGAGTTGCAAAAACAGTTTTCCGATTCCATCCGTCCCGGCTTGATAAACGGCGAAATCATTTCCAGGGAGGAGACCTCCCGGATTATTGAGGCCATAGTTAACGGGCAGGATGTGGTGGTGCATGGGGCCGCGGGGAACGGAAAGAGCGGGGTTCTGTATGAACTTACAGAGCATCTTTGCCAAAAAAGTATCCCCTTTCTTCCTATCCGGCTTGACAGGCGCATTCCCAAGAATACAGCCAGACAATTCGGAAATGATTTGGGCCTGCCCGAGTCTCCCGCCCATTGTCTGACCGGCCTTGCCGCAGGCAGAAAGGCGGTTCTCATCCTGGATCAGCTCGATGCCATCCGTTGGACAGCCGCCCATTCCTCCTCGGCCATGGATGTGTGCGGGGAACTGCTCCGCCAGGTCCGGTCCCTTCGCCGCACAGGAAAGCAGAGCGTTATCGTCTTTGCCTGCCGCACCTTTGACCTTGAAAACGATCCAGAGATTAAAAGCCTGCTTGCTGACGGCAGTGAGCAGGGTGTTGTCAAGGTTCCGGTTGAGGAGTTTTCAGATGAACAGTTGAAAAGGGTCATCGGGCCTGATGGTTTTGATGCCCTGAACGGATCTCAAAAACGGATTCTTTCCTGCCCCCAAAACCTGGCAATCTGGCTGGAACTGAAAAAGGAAGGGAGTACACCCGCATTTCGTTCCGCTACCGAACTGATGCACCGCTTCTGGGAAAACCGCCTCTGGCTTCTTGAGCAGGCTGGAATCTCCGCTGAGCAAATAGATGCCTTCCTTACCCCGCTGCTCGATTATATGGAAAGCCGAGGGGAAATCTCGGCCCCTGCCACGGTGGTGGCAAAAGACCCGGTTGTGCGGAATGCCTTCATCTCATTCGGCATCCTTCAGCGAGGTGTGGGCAGAATAAGTTTTTGTCATCAACGCTACCTGGACCATCTGATTGCCGAGCGCCTGCTTCGGAAAATTTATCAGGGAACCGGCTCGGTGATCAATTGGCTGGGACCGAAGAAAAATCAGTCACTGTTCCGGCGCGAGCAACTGCGCCAGGTACTTGCCATGCTTGCCGAAGGATTACCGGTTGATTTTTTCAACACGGCCCGGGAACTCCTTGAATCAGAGGCCGTGCGTTTTCACCTCAAGCACCTGGTCCTTGAGCTGATCGGCCAGATGGACCGGATCACCAGCGAGCTTGGCAGTTATTTCCTTGGGTTGCTTGAGGATCCCAACTGGCGGGACCATGTTCTGGAGACGGTACTCTTGGGACACCATCCGTGGGTATCTTATCTTTTGGAAGCCGGGATCATCTCAAAATGGCTCGAATCGGAAGACGAACAGGAAATCAATCGGGCACTGTTGCTGCTGCACTCAGTGGCAGAGCATATCCCCGACTCGGTGACGGAAACTCTTGCGCCGTTTGTGAACAAAGGCGGGGAGTGGCCTGCCCGTGTCTTGAATGCGCTTTGCTGGAGAGAGGCCGATGACTCCGAGAAGATGTTCGAGCTGCGGCTGCACCTGGCCCGGCTCAGGATTGTGAAGGATTTTGTTGACTGGGAAAGCCTTTGTGACAAACACTCCACCCGCGCTGTTCGCTTAATCGAGGCGGTGCTTTCCACCTGGAACATAGGTGACAGAGAGACTTCCGGAAGCAGGAAAGGTCGGCTGGAGCGATGGTACGACCAGGATCGTGCGGCGTTGCATGGTGCGGTGAAAAAGCATCCGGCCAGAACCTGGGACCTTCTTATGTCCCATGTGGAGCGATTGACGAACATCAAGGCCGATCCTTACGATAAGAGACTACAACGGTGGATGGATATACGGTTTTCCAGGAGCGAAACGGATATCGCCAGAGGAGTTGTCGAACTGATCATTATCGCGGGGCAGGTCCTGGCGGCAGAACAGCCCGATGAACTGAAAGCACGGGTTGCCCTCTTTGAAAAAAGCATTTCACCCGTGGTTCAGGAAATCATCATCGCAGCCTACACCCATCTGCCCGCCAGTCACGCGGATATAGGCATATTCTGGCTGCTTGCCGATTCGGCCCGTTTTCGGCTCGGGTCCGGCTATCGTGAGCCGGAGTGGATGCCTGCGGTGCGGCTCATCAAGGCACTGTCGCCACACTGTTCCGAGAAACTATTTCGTCGGCTTGAAGAGGCCATTGTCCATTACCATGCCCCGGAAGAAAAACGGGATGCCGAATATTATCTGAAACGGTGGCGGGAAGGTTATTTCGGCCATTACTGGGGCAAGACCCAATATTTCCTTTTGCCCGCGCTTGATGCCGCAAGAATTCTCGCATCAACCGCTGCCTTGATCCGCGTGCTGAAGCGCAAATTTGCGAACTACCCCAATAGAGGTGGGACATGCTCCGGTGTAGGGATCGGCTCTAAGCTTGATCCAAATCTTGAAAAAATCAGCGACCGAGCCTGGCTCAAGATCGTCACCAGCAAGAAAGTCACGGAGTCTGATCATGGCAAATGGATTCAGGCTGGTCCAAACCACGTGATCACAACATCCATTCATCAATTTGCCGACAGCCTTGGCCGGATCGCAAAGCGATATCCGGAGCGTTTCGGGCGGCTTGCGCTCCGGTTCCCGGATAACGTTCACCCGGCTTATGTCGCCGCCATCCTTGACGGTTTCGGCAAAAAGCGGCCAGGAGTAGCGGTGCCTGATTCTGAAAAGAACTCCTGGCAGCCTGCAAGTGTTGAAACCATCGAGGCCGTGCTGGAAAAATACCAATCCGGCGACGACCGAGAGACCGCCATGTCGTTGTGCCGTCTATTGGCGGAGAGGGCGGATGAAAATTGGTCGGACAAGACAATTGCCAGACTGGTCTATTATGCCAAAGACTATCCGGATTTAGAAGTGAATGACCTCTCTGGCAAAAGCCCTGATGATGTCACGGTAAGTGACCTCTGGCACATTGCCATCAACTGCGCCCGTGGCAAGGTTGCCGGCGCAATCGGTCAACTGCTTGGGGAACGTAAAGACAGGCTGGAGCAGGTCAGGTCCGGCATTGAATCCCTTGTGCACAATCCTCACCCGGCAGTGCGCATGGCGGCCATCGAGGCCATTGAACCTGTCCTGAATATCGACAAAGATTTGGCTGTCCATTGGTTTTGCAAGGCGTGCAGGGATGATCTGCGGGTGGCCGCATCACTTCCGGCACTGCGCTTTTTCAATTATACTTTTCCAAGCTATATCGACCAGGTCGGACCAATCATTCAACAGATGGTTTCTTCTCCCTTAGATGACGTCGCCGTGCAAGGCGCAAGGCAGGTCACGGCCCGGTGGCTGTTTCACGGCTTTTTTGTAAATGAGTTTAACGAGTGCTGCCAGGGAATAGTGCCGCAGCGAAAGGGCGTCGCCAACGTGGCCGCAGCATTGCTGCAGGACAAAAAATATTCCCGTCGGTGCTTGGGGCTCTTGCTTCAATTCATGAACGATCCGGAAAAAGAGGTTCGGAATGAGTTGCGCGGCATATTCAGAAACAAAGATTTAATCGGCAATCCTGAATATGCGGCATTTGTTAAAGAATATATCAAGTCACAGGCCTTTGCAGACGATCCTGACCATTTCGTCTGGTCGTTGAAAGATCTTACCGGAAGCCTCCTCCTTGTTGCAGATGCAATCTTTGCTGTCTGTGAGGTGTTTTCCACGACCCTGCAAGAAAAAACCCGTGAACATTACCCTCATATAGCGTCGGAAATTTCATCCATTCTGCTGCGGCTATATGAGCAAGCCCATGGGGAACGAAACAGCCGGATTGCCGACCGGTGCCTGGACTTCTGGGACCTGCTTTTCGAAAACAGGGTTGGAAGAGTCATGGAATTAACGAAATCAATTGAGAAATGAGTAATCTGGCCGCAATCAAAAGACTTCAGTTATGCCATTACCGCGCTTGATATGGCAGTGGGAATCAAACCTGCGCCTGCCTGCCGAAGTTTTCGGCGCAGGCAGGTCCATTCTCTGTTTGGGGAAAATGTGGAGAAAAACATTTCCCGCGTAGGGACGCGGAGAACGGCATTTGGAAGCTCTCAAGGTATTGTAAATAAAGGTCTTTTGATGTGTCGGCGCTGGGGAGACTGAATTTCTGGAAGGCGGCGAGCCCTCCACCATTGCAATCAAGACGAACCGGTCCGATTGCCGCTGGCGGTATGTTGAAAGGTTCGTTTTTCTTTTTTTGTGGCAAGGGGTTACGGGGATGCTTGCCGCCGTTGACCTGTCTTGCCGTTACCCGATTTTCGGGAACTTGCGGTTAATTCTCTTCTTTTTCCCGTCTCCTTTCTCCGTATTCTCAGGTTTCACCTTCGGACCTCGTCCGCATGGAATATAACAATGAAACAAGTTTCCGTCAGCAGCGTGCAGAAAAGATTTCAAGACAC
>JALVRI010000299.1 GCA_027031325.1 Desulfobacteraceae bacterium | reverse complement strand
CAAAAGGAAATACTATATGCAAATCAACATTCTGGAAGCCATCTCCCCGGTAGACGGCCGTTATCGCCGTGCCACCAATCCCCTGGCGGAGTACTTCAGTGAAGCCGGCTTGATCCGCTACCGGGTACGTGTTGAAGTGGAATATTTCATCGCCCTGACCGAGTTGCCCCTGCCACAATTGGAAAATTTCGACAGTCGCCAGGCAGATGCCTTGAGACAAACTTACCAGCAGTTTCGACTGGAAGATGCCCAGCGGGTCAAGCAAATCGAGGCGGTCACCAATCACGATGTCAAGGCGGTTGAATATTACCTGGGCGAACGCTTCGACCAACTGGGGCTTTCTGACTGCAAGGCCTTCATCCATTTCGGCCTGACTTCCCAGGATATCAACAACACGGCCATGCCACTGGCCATGAAGGAAGCCTGGCAGCAGGTAATTTACCCGGCCCTGGAGCGGCTGGCCGCCAAGCTGGAAACGCTGGCCCGGAAATGGAAAGATGTGCCCATGTTGGCCCGCACCCATGGCCAGCCGGCTTCACCCACCCGGATGGGGAAAGAAATTCTCGTTTTCGCCGACCGTATCCGGGGACAACTTAAGCTGTTGGAGGCAGTCCCCTTTTCAGCCAAATTTGGCGGGGCGACCGGCAACTTCAACGCCCACCTGGTGGCCTACCCGCAGGTTGACTGGATCGCTTTCGCCGACGACCTGGTAAACCGCAAACTGGGATTGGAACGTACCCGCCTTACCACCCAAATCGAACCCTATGATAATTTGGCGGCTTTCTGCCACGGCCTGGCAAGGATCAACACCATCGCCCTTGATCTTTGCCGGGACATCTGGACCTATATCTCGATGGACTATTTCAAACAAAAAATTAAGGAAGGTGAAGTCGGCTCTTCCACCATGCCCCACAAGGTCAATCCCATCGACTTTGAAAACGCCGAAGGCAACCTTGGAATCGCCAACAGCCTGCTGCAGCACCTTGCATCGAAGCTGCCTGTCTCCCGGCTGCAACGTGATCTGACCGATTCGACTGTAACCCGCAACCTGGGGGTGGCTTTGGGACACGGCCTGATAGCCCTTGGCTCCATAACCCGGGGCCTGGACAAGTTACTGCTCAACCGGCAGGCCCTGGAAGACGATCTAGAAAACAACTGGGCCGTGGTGGCCGAGGCCATTCAGACCATCTTGCGCCGCGAAGGAATTGAGGACGCCTATGAACAGCTTAAGAAACTAACCCGCACCAACCGGCAAATAACCAGGCAAGCAGTATCCGGGTTTATTTCCGGTCTGCCGGTACCTGAAAAAGTAAAACGGGAATTGACGGCCGTCTGCCCCCAAAATTATACTGGAATCCAGATGGTGGATTGACGTAATCCCTTTGGCAGGGGTGCCCGAAGCAAATCGGCTCCGAACCGGCCTTACAAATCCTTCTCACCCCTTACCGGCATGGTTGGAAAATGCTTTCCGGCCGCAACCAAGAATGGAAGCCGTCGCCTGAATGATAACAGGCGGCAGGTGATGGCTTTTACCAGGCAAACAGGAGGCAAAGCATGACTTTGCCGGCCACCGGCCTGCTGGATTTCCTTGATCCCCAAAGGCTTCGGAGACTGTGCGATCATCTTTTT
>JALVRI010000298.1 GCA_027031325.1 Desulfobacteraceae bacterium | reverse complement strand
TATACGAGCGGGAGGTTGTAGCCGCCATGCAGGCCATGGTGTACGCCAAGGCAGGATGCCGTATGGCCTACGAGCCGATTTTTACACGCAACGGTCAAATCATGCACAATCTATGGCATCATTGTCGCCTGACCAAAGGTGATTTGGTGATCAACGATGCCGGAGCCGAATCGGAGCTGCATTATGCCAGCGATATTACCCGTACTTTGCCGGTGGGAGGCCGTTTCAATACCCGGCAGAAAGAGATATACATGATCGTTGATCAAGCCCTGGAAGCTTGCGTGGCGAAACTTAGGCCGGCAGTTGCCTTTTGGGATCTGCACCTTGAGGCGGGAACCATTGTCAGCCGGGGGCTTGTCGAAATGGGTTTGATGAAAGGTGATCCTCGGGAAATCGTCAGGCAAGGTGCCCACACCATGTTCTTCCCGGTAGGACTAGGCCATATGTTGGGGCTGGATGTTCACGATATGGAAGGGCTGGGCGAGGATATGGTCGGATACGACGAGCGTTACAAGCGTGACGAACGTTTTGGATTTTGCCATTTGCGCTTGGCAAAGGCTGTCGAAAAAGGTTATGTGGTAACCATCGAGCCGGGCATCTATTTTATAGAAGAATTAATCGGCCGATGGAGACAGCAGGGACTTTTCAAGGACTTCATAAATTATTCGCAAGTTGAGAAATGGCAGGGTTTCGGTGGAGTGCGATTGGAAGAAGACGTCTTGGTCACCGAAAAGGGAAGTCGCATTTTGGGTCCTCCGATAGCGCGAACCGTCAGTGACGTTGAAGAAGCAATGGCCGGATGAAAAAGTGAAGTAAAATGTATTCAGAAACTACTTTGAGATTTAATCATTTTGACTCCCAAAAGCCTGCATGAGACGGAGTATCAGGGTAATTGCCCGTCAGACTTGTTTTCAAGAGGCCAGTAGCAGAGCCTAAGGAGTCTATACACATGATATCCATAGGATAAATGTATTATCGCAGTGAGCATGGAGCAGATGATGCCCACTAACGGTTTTGCCAGGACGGCAAATCCAAATATTGCCGTCAGGAGACAAGCGCCGGAAAATACACTCAAGCGGGTTGAAAAAATCGTGCTGCCGCCGATTGGAAATAGAGCGGGCAGGATAATGGACTTGAGCATGGACGATATTGGGTTGTAGAATTCTGATTTGCAATGGGGACATTCCGTGAGCCTGCCGCCAAGCTCATTAAAACATTTTGGGCAAAGACGTTTGAAAGCTTTTCCATACTCTGGTGGACGGTATGAGCTGTTTTCATTGAATTTACGGATCACGTTTGCCTTCCTGCCATCCGCCGGATTGGAAGGTGTGCTGTAAAGGTCTATTGAAAGCGGGTATCCTTTTGCAAGCTCGAATTGTATTTTCTTTTTGGGAGCCGCCTTTTCCAATTCATAAAGAAAAAGATCCGGGTTTAATTCAAGCCAGGCAGTCGATGCGCAATGGGCGGAAGCAAAAGCGGCTAGAACGCGCTTTGAAGTCAGCATGACAGCATCGGTTTTCTCGGGAGAGTTTGAAAATAGAAGGAAAATCTTGCCCCACCGGGAAGTAAGCAGTCTACAGGGGATAATTGATATTACTTTTTCTCCTTTGGCCAATACGCTTGGCAGGCTGTTTG
>JALVRI010000297.1 GCA_027031325.1 Desulfobacteraceae bacterium | reverse complement strand
ACCTTGCCGGGGTCATCTGCGACGGGGCCAAGGCAGGCTGTGCCCTGAAGTTGTCAACGGCCGCCGGAACCGCCGTCCAGGCAGCTCTGTTCGCCCTCCAGGGAGTTACCGTCGGACCTGAAGACGGCATAATCTCGGCCTCCCCAGAGGTGACCATGCAGAACGTGGGCACCCTGACAAACGAAGGCATGATCGAAACCGACCGCACCATTCTCAACATCATGCTGGAAAAGCGTTTTTCCCCCCAACGGTAGGAGATGAAAAATTTTCAGGGTCGAGGCATTCCGGAAGCCAATTGTCCCAGGACGTGACACAGCAGGCGCACCCCGAAGCCCGTACCGCCCGGTCCCCAGTAATCCGAGGCTTTGCGGGAAAAGGCCGGACCGGCGATATCGATATGCGCCCAGCGCGAACCACCGCTGAACTCTTTCAGGAAAAGGGCTGCGGTTATGGCCCCGCCGTAACGGGTACTGGGCAGGTTGCAAATATCGGCAATGTCGCTTTTCAGAAACTCCTTGTAATCGTCCGGCAGGGGCATGGGCCAGCAACGCTCGCCGGTACTTCGACCGGCCTCGACAATCATCTTTTCCAGCTTGCGATCCGGGGTGAAAACCGCCGCCATCCTTTCGCCGAGGGCAACCACACAGGCCCCTGTGAGGGTCGCCAGATCGATTATTATATCAGGGCAGTAGGTTTTCAGACCATAGGAGATGGCATCGGCCAGGATAAGGCGTCCTTCGGCATCGGTATTGGCCACCTCAACCGTTTTGCCGGAAAAAGTGCGGATAACGTCACCGGTCCGCACGGCTGTTCCCGAGGGCATGTTTTCCACCAGCGGCATGACTCCCACCACGTGAAGATTCAGACCGAGTCCGGGAAGAACCGTCATGGTGGCCGCAACCGAGGCCGCCCCCGCCATGTCGGCTTTCATTCCCTGCAGGTTCTGGGAGCCCTTGAGGTGAATCCCCCCGCTGTCGAAGGTAACCCCCTTGCCTACCAGCAACACCTTGGCGGCGGCTCTGCCTTCCGGCGCGTGCTCCATAACCACCATCCTGGCCGGTGACCGGCTGCCGGCCGCCACGGCCAGGATGGCCCCGCAACCCATTCGCTCCAGGCGCATCTTGTCCAGGACATGGGTCTGTAACCCGGCCTGCTTGCCGGCCCGCCTGAAAATCTCGGCCAGCAGCTCGGGCTGCTTGTCGTTGG
The DNA here is from genome assembly GCA_027031325.1 of Desulfobacteraceae bacterium. Taxonomy (GTDB): domain Bacteria; phylum Desulfobacterota; class Desulfobacteria; order Desulfobacterales; family Desulfosarcinaceae; genus JALVQM01. The sequence goes on along the minus strand of JALVRI010000297.1, from coordinate 430 downwards.
CCGGAATGTTCACCCAGTCCCTGGCCTGGTGGGTTGCACGGCAAACCCGCTCCACCATGCTCACCATGGACTGGTATAGAGGCAGATCAGTAGGTTTCACCAGCAGTTTAATAGTCTCGAGCGGCTTTTGATCCCGGGTCTCCTTGTAATTGTCGAAAACATGGTTCCCCAGGGCGGCCCCCTCGGCAATGGACCGGATCACCACCGCAGGCTCCAGGCCCACTCCCCGGGCAGTGGGCACAGCAAGTACTACTCCATCCAGCCCGCCGGAAATACATTTCCTGACCACCTTGCCGGCAAAGGCCCTCAAATCCCGGGCCTTGATTTCCTCCTGCTTTCCCAAGCCGACAAAAACCACCCGGCGCACCTTTACCCCGGGCGGATCGTAAAAAGTAACCTCATCCTTGCGCTTGGCGCCGAATTCTTCCAA
>JALVRI010000296.1 GCA_027031325.1 Desulfobacteraceae bacterium | reverse complement strand
CGGCCGGCCGCAAAGGCCACACCTGCCTCTTGCTTCAACTCTACCCGCAATAGCCTGAAACCCTGAACCGCGGGGTCGACCGCCGTCCGTTTTCCGGACAGCACAGGGACCAACAGCGGCCACGGTTAGAGCGGCTCTGCCAAAGTGCTAAGTTATGCTTCTGCGCTTATCCCCGGTTGGTTACGCCATTAACCACTGCTTGCAGGGACGCTGGATAGAACTGTATGCTTTTTTAAGTAATCTGGAGTCAATTTCTTCTCAACCCGTCCGGAACCCAATCCGGCAGGTCAAGAAGCCTGAACGACCAAACACCTGTTTGCAACTTCATGTAAAAACTAAATAACATTTGAATGTTTAAAAAAAATTGCATACTAAGTCAAGAAAAAAGCCGCAATGCCGGAATGGCAGACAACCCAGAGGACAGCCCCCTATGAGTTTCCGGCCCAAACGGATAGAGTGTTGGATCCTGGTCATTGTGATGCTGGCAGCCATTTTGTGGGCGGGCAGCGGCTGTGACCAGACGCATTCATCTGTCAAGACCCCGGGACCTGATCCGGGTGTGTCCGATGACAGCTTGCGGATCGGTGCCTCCCTGGCCCTTTCCGGGCATGCCGGCTACCTGGGAACCCAGACCCTGCATGGAGCCAAGGCCTACCTCGATTATGTAAATGAGGCGGGCGGGGTCCATGGCCGCCGCCTGGAACTTATTGCTTACGACGATGGCTACGACCCGCCCCGCTGCATGCTGAACACCCAGAAGCTGGTGGTCGAGGATAAGATTTTTTCGCTGTTTTGTTACGTTGGAACACCAACCACGGTCAAGATCCTTCCCCTTGTGGAAGAGGCCCGTGTTCCGCTGGTGGGCATGTTCACCGGCGCCCACGCCCTGCGGAAACCGCTGAACCATTACCTGGTCAATATCAGGGCCTCTTACTATCAGGAAACCATGGCCGCCGTGAAGCATATGGTCGAAAAGCTGGGGTTGCGCCGGATCGCCGTTTTTTACCAGTATGACGCATACGGCTTCGACGGCTTGCGGGGGACCGAGCTGGCCCTCAAGAAGTACGGCCTGGCACCGGTTGCAACCGGCACCTATATTCGCGGGACCCTTAACATCGAAAAAGGCCTGGAGCGCATAATGAATTCCGGTGCCCAGGCGGTGATGATGATCGGCACCTATGAACCTTGTGCCAAGTTCATCCGCCAGGCCCGCGCCAGGGGTTTCGAAGCTACCTTTTACAATGTGTCCTTCGTGGGGGCCGACGAGCTTGCCCGGCTGACGGCCGAAGCTGGAAACGGGGTTATGGTGACCCAGGTGGTGCCTCCCCCCAAGGCTGAAAGAGGGGATGTCCGCCTGTGGGGTATCAGGCAATACACGGCTTTATTGAAAAGGTATTTTCCATTGGACAAACCCAATTTCGTCAGTCTGGAAGGCTATCTCAACGCCCGTGTATTGGTGGAAGGCCTCAAGCGCGCCGGGCGGCACCTGACCCGGGAGGGTTTTCTAAGGGCCCTTGAGACCATCAGGGACTACGATCTGGGTATCGACAACAACCTTTCATTCAGCGCCACCGATCACCAGGGGCTGGAGAGGGTTTACATCACGCGTATCGAAAACGGACGCTCGGTGTTGATCC
>JALVRI010000295.1 GCA_027031325.1 Desulfobacteraceae bacterium | reverse complement strand
CGCCATTTCAGGCACCTGGCAGCCTTTTGCCGCCGTAATGGAATCCCCATGGATCTTGCCTTCGGGGAACTGGATCCCCAAAAACAGGCGCTGATCATCGAGGGCGGCCCGGGCTTCGGCGGTATCAGGGGATTTTTCAAACGTCTGGAGGCCAAGACTTACAAGATGCAGGTGCGGGTCTTGCTGGCCCGTTACCGGGGTTACTATGCCTGCCCTGAATGCGGGGCCACCCGTTTCAAGGACGAGGCCCTGGCCTGGCGCCTGTCCGGTAAAACCATTGCCCAAGTATACCAACTTACCGTGGCCGAAGCACTTGATTTTTTCCGGAACCTGGAAACCAAAACCTGCGACCCGCCAAGCGCCCTGGTACTGGGGGAAATAAAGCGCCGGCTGGACTATCTTTCCCAGGTGGGGGTGGGCTACCTGACTCTGGACCGCCAATCGCGCACCCTTTCCGGCGGAGAAGTCCAGCGGGTGGCCCTGGCCGCCGCCCTGGGAGCCGACCTGGTCAATACCCTCTATATCCTGGACGAACCGAGCGTCGGGCTTCATCCCCGTGATTGCCGGCACCTGGCAGCCGTCCTCAAACGATTGCGCGACCTGCCCAACACCATCGTGGTGGTGGAACACGATCCGGAAATTCTCAAGGCCAGCGACCTTCTTCTGGAACTCGGCCCAGGAGCGGGCCGCAACGGTGGTCAGGTTACCTATTTCGGTCCCACCGCCAAAGCTTCAGGCCAGTGTGCCACCGGCAACTTATTGGCCAGGCGGCAACGGCTGAATTTACCCGGCAAGCGGCGTTCTCCCCGGCCGGGTTGCTGGCTTGAAATAAACGGTGCTGCGGAACACAACCTCAAAAACATCGACGTCTCGGTTCCCCTGGGCCTGCTGACCGCCCTGACCGGTGTTTCAGGCTCCGGAAAATCGACCCTGGCGGCCGACATAATCTACCGGGCGGCCAGGCGCCGGCTGGGACGCTCGGCACAACGTCCCGGCAGATTCAAACAAATCACGGGAGCCGAATTGATCCGGGACGTGGTGCTGGTGGACCAGCAGCCGGCCGGGCGCACACCCCGGGCCAACGTCCTGACCTATGTCAAAGTCTTTGACCGGGTCCGCAAGCTGCTGGCCGCAAGCGACATGGCCCGCCGCCTGGGACTGGGTCCGGGCCATTTTTCTTTCAACACCTCCGGCGGCCGCTGCCGGACCTGCAAGGGTGAAGGTTTCGAGAAAATAGAGATGCAGTTTCTGGCAGACGTCTTCGTGACCTGTCCTGACTGCCGGGGCAAAAGGTTCACCCCCCGCATATTGTCTGTCACCTACAAAGGGTTGAACATCGACTCCATCTTCGGCCTGACGGTCGATCAGGCCCTGGAATTTTTCGCCGATCAGCCCGGCATTGTCAGCGCCCTGGCACCCCTGGCCAGGGTGGGCCTGGGATACATTAAACTGGGACAACCTCTCAACACCTTATCGGGCGGCGAGGCCCAGCGCCTGCGGCTGGCCCGCCATTTGGGCGCCGGGGGGCCGGCCCCGGTCCTCTACATTCTGGATGAACCCACAACCGGCCTGCATTTCAACGACATCCAGCGCCTGCTGGAAGCTTTCAGGCAACTGGTCGACAAGGGAAACAGCGTTC
>JALVRI010000294.1 GCA_027031325.1 Desulfobacteraceae bacterium | reverse complement strand
AGACAATTCTTCATAAGTAGGTTTGAATTGCATAACGTTCCGCCGTCTTGAATTGTTATGCCGGCCACAATGGCTCTACTGGCCGGTGAATTGTGAACGCTCTAACAGCCGGTTTTTACCTGAATCCTGCCCTAAGCCAGGAATACCTTTTCAAAGATTTGCATAACCCGTTCCGGGTTATAGCGTTCCGAGTAGCAATCCCTGGCAGTGGTTCCTCGGCGAAAATTCATCAGGATTGTAAACAGCTCCCGGGCCGAGCCGTAGCAGATCGCATGTTCTCCCAACAAGTTGAGATGATGGCGGTCGAAGGACCAGCGCCAGGTGATGATCGGTTTGGCGCGCAGGGAGAACTCGCCGACACTCAGTCCGAAAGTCTCTCCTTCCAGGCGGGCGTGGATCATGGCGTCACAGCTGTTTATGAAGCGGGTCTTGTAGGCGAAATCGTAATTGGGAGGCAGATGGATTATCCGGGGATGGTCGAGAAACGGTTTGGTATTCATGAACAAAAAGTAGAGATCCGGGCGATTGTCGACCGCCTGGGCGATGGCCTGATGTACAGCCATTATGTTGAACTGGGTATATCCACCATATCGGCCGATGACCAGCGCCGTTTCGGGAATTCCCAGTTCCTGACGCATGTTGCGGTGATCCTGGGGAAGATGAACTATATGGGGCACCACCGGCACCGGCCAGAGAGCATAGGTTTCGGCTACCCATTCGGAAACGGCGGCGTAAACATCACCGTAGGGGTGATGGGCCGTAAAGACGCAGTGGACGCCGGTTTTGCACTTCAACCGCTGCAGGGGAAACTCTGCAGGCCTGTGGCCGTAGGCAATCATGTAGAGCAGGTCTGCTTCGCGGGAAAGGGGGATGAGTTCTTCGACCGAACGATAGATGATTATGTCTTTGAATCGCTTGTCGAACAGGCCCATTGAAAATTTTTCGGCCGTCTCCGGTACCACGATCACCGAGCGATTACCAAGTAAAGTTTCGTTGTAATGGGCGTACTGGAAATGAACCACCGGCTCACCCCTGGCGCTCAGGTTGCCGATGTTGAAAAGGATGGTTTTGCCTGCCATAAAGCGGTCCTTTCTTTGCCGCCTGGACGGAATGCAGGCAGGGTTGTTATTTTGCCGCCGTCCGACAAAGTTCGATTCGGCTTTGCCTCTGTAAAGTCAATTTTAACATATAATTTTGCAGCTTACAAAGTATATGAGCCCTGTGATGCGGATTTTGTGGTTGAACCCCGGTAAAGTGTTCAAGCGTTGGGGTTTGCCGGCAGGGTCTTGAAATCCAGCCGGTCCTGGAAGCGCTTGGCGCGGTTGCTGTTTCAGCCAGGGCCGTTGCCGTGGGGCCGCTGGCACTTTCGGCGAAGGTGGCTATATCGTCCCGCGATTGGAAGGAGTATCCGGATACGGCCGGCTCCGGTGCCAGGATGATCCCGGCTCCCCGGCCGGCCGCCTCGTTTGCAAGCTCCAGCAGCCGCTTGCGGTTGGTTTCAACCTGCTTGTGACCGATGTCCATGTGCAAAAGGGCCAGTTTGAGATGTTTTTTCATACCGGTTCACCTTGATCTGGGTTTTTATCGTGGTTTTCCCGGGCTGCCGGAAGCAAGGTGCGGTACATGGTGCATATCAGTGCGTGATCCTGGGGCTGGTTGTAGAAAAGCCGGCTTGGGCATTCTCCCGGGCAACGCCCTTGAAGGGGACAGTCCCGGCAGTCGCTGTTTTTCAATACCATATCTTTTAGCCGGCAAAGTCTCCGCGGCTTAGGCTTCCAAACGGTCCCGGCGAAAAAGCGTTGATCGCCCATGACCTGGCTGCAGGCAAACAGATCGCCATTGGGTGAAACAGCCAGACTGCGTCCCCGGGCAGCCAGGCAGAATGGCGGCCGCAAACAGCCTGCCATTGCTGAGATAGCCAGATCCTGCTCCCGCAACCTGAGGGGCCTTGATCGCCGCCGGTTGACCAGCTCCAGGGCAGAGGCCATGGCGGTAAGACCTTTCTCCAGTTCGCCGAGATCCGGCCGGGATGGCCCCCCGGACCTTAAGGCCCGGCCCTTGGAAACCAGCAGGTCCAGGCCGATTCCCCGCGCCTGGCCGAATCCGGCCAGCAACAGGACCAGCTTTTCAAGATGCCCGGTGTTTTCTCCCGTTACCACGGTGGTTACCCTGAAGGGCACCCCGCCGTTTTCCAGGAGCTTAAGGCCTGCCAGGGTGTCTGCGGCCTTACCCCGGATTTTTTCCTGGATCCCGGGTGGGCCGTCCAGGCTTACTCCAACTTGGATGAAGCGTTCCCGGAACAAATTTACCAGCCCGGGAGTCAGGCGGGTACCATTGGTCTGGATTGCAAGACTGCAGGCTCGTCCCAGGCCGGCTGCCAGGTCGGCCGCCTGCCAAACCAACTCCGGTACCAGGGTCGGCTCACCTCCTGTGAGCTGGACATGTAAGGGCCCTTTCCCGGCAGAGGCCAGGGCAAAAGCCCTGGCCAGCACACCGGGTGCCATGTCCTTTTGTTGCCTGTTTTTGCCGTTGTAACAGTAAACACAGCCCAGGTTGCAACGGCTTGTCAGGGCCAGGATGAGGTAGTCGATCTGCATCAAAAAGTAACTGCGCCTCCGATTCCGATGTAGCGTCCGTCCTGGGGGGGATCCAGAAGCTTGGTGTTTTTGACCGAATCGGTGACGATCATGGTGTCAAGGACGGTTGACTCTTCCTGTCCGGCACCGGCTGCCGTGGGCCAGGCGAACGTCCAGATTGCGATCAGTGTAAAAATGGTTTTCAGCTTCATCTTCAACTCCTTGTCGGGTCACCGGTGTTTCAGTTCAGACTGGGGCGTAATAGTTTCGGCAGGTCGATATCCTGGGCCAGGGCCAGGCCGGCGGCATTACGCCTCGCCCATTGGCGAAAGCAGCGGATCATGCCCGGGTGATGGAAGACGATCACTTCCCCCAGGCAGCTCAGGTCTTGTTGGATACGCCAGTAGAGGAACATGATATTCTCCTTGTCTTACGGTCGGTTGCCCGATCCGGGTTTCAGTCGCCGAAGGTTCGGGCAAGATTGCCGCGTTTCAATATCAACCAGACGATTACCGGCGCGCCGATCAGGGCCGTGACGGCGTTCAACGGCAGCACCGCCTGGCTGCCGGGAAGCTGGGCCAGCAAGTCGGCCGCCAAAGCCACCAGGGCCCCGCAAAGGGCCGTTGCCGGCAGCAGTACCCTGTGATCGGAACTGTCCAGCGCTACTCTGGCCATGTGGGGTACGGCCACTCCCACGAAGGCGATGGGGCCGCAAAAGGCAGTCGCCGTGCCCGTCAGAAGGGCCGTCAGGGCGATGGTGGTCACCCTCAGGGGCATGATCCGCAAGCCCATGCTCAAGGCGTAGCCTTCGCCCAGCAATAGGCCGTTGAGCGGCTTGCGGATCAGCTGGCAGCCAATCAGGCCGGCGGTCATCACCGGGACGAAAATGGCCATGTCGTCCCAGGTCACGGCCGCGAAACTGCCGAACGTCCAGGTCATGTAGGCCTGGATTCGTTCGGGCACCGAAAAGTGGATCAGAACGCTGACAGCTGCGTTGATGGCAAAACCGCCCAGGATACCCACTATCAGCAGGGTCATGACGTTCCTGACCCGCCGGGCCAGGGCCAGGATGGCTCCCAGCACAAGGCCTGCTCCCAGGGCCGCGGCCGCAACCAGGCCGGTCTTGCCCCCGGCAGCCAATCCCTGGAGAAAACGGTTACCCGGACCGTTACCGGCCGCCAGCACTACCAGGGCCACGGCAAGGCTGGCTCCGGCGTTTATGCCTAACACCGAGGGGCCTGCCAGGGGGTTGCGGAAAAGGACTTGCATCAGAAGGCCGCTGATGGCCAGACCGGCACCGGCCAGAATGGCGCTGATGGCCTTGGGAAGGCGGAACAGCCAGATGATCTTGGCCCAGGATGCTTTCTGGGGTTGGCCGCCGCAAAGGATCCTGGCCACTTCCAGCGGGCCGATTGCCACCGAGCCGGTGGCAAGATCCAGGCAGAACAAGATTGCCAGGACCAGCCCCATGACACACCAGGTTCGCCACAGCCCGGATTTTTCCGGCATGCCAGGCAGGCTTGGAGCTTTTGGTTGAGTATGGTTTCTCACGGTTGCTTTCCTGTCTCCAGTCGGCGGTAGTAGTAGAGCTTGCGTCCGGGCAGCAGCCGCGGGTGAAAAATCCTGATCAGATCGGCCAGGATACGGTCCGGGCGGATGATGCCAGATTCCCAGAAGTCGTTTCCCCCCCAGCGATTGAGGCGGCGGTTGTTGTTGAACACCCGGCCCTGTCGCAGGGCCTTGACCTGGGCCAGGCGCGGATCGACGGCCAAGGCGTCGGAAATTTTTTTCCAGGCCCCGGTGTTGATCCAGACATCGGCCCCGGCTCCCTTTTCAAAGACAGCCTCCACATCGAGGGGCAGGCTGCCGGTATGCCTGTCGGCGCTCCAGAGGTAGTTTCCGCCGGCATCGGTTATGTAACGGGCAAAGAAGCTCCGGCCGCCAGGGACCCACCATTGCCCGCCGAACGGGGCGTTGACCAGCACTGCCGGACGTTTTTCAGCCTTGGCGGCCAGGGCCGCCAGGCCCAGGTAGCGGGCCTCTGTCCGGCGGAAAAGCTCCCCGGCCTGGTCCTCGGTTCCGAAAAACAGGGCCATGAACTTGATCCACTCGCAGCGGCCCAGGGGGTGGGACTCCAGGTGGTCGGACATGATCACCACCGGCAGGCCGGCTTCCTCCAGCTTGGGGTGGACATCAAAGGCAGTGCCGCCGGCCGTTGCCAGGATCAGGTCCGGTTCCAGATCCATGATGGCCTCGATGCGCAGGTTGAGGCTGTGGCCCACCTGGCGCAGGCGTCCGGAATCGATCAGGCGGCGGACCGAGGCGGTGTTGACGTACCTGAAATCCGATACGGCCACCAGAGTGCCTGTCAGACCGGCCGCATCCAGATAGGCCAGTTGGGTGGTGGAAAGACTGACAAGGCGCCGGACCGGGACCCGGATTACCCTGGCCCGGGGGTGACCCGCGGGGACCGGTCTGCCCCTTGGTACCAGCAGGTATTGCCTGGCCGGGGCACCCTTGTTCCAGGACGGGCTGACCGTCACCAGGGTGGCTCGGCCGAGCCGGCGGACGCTGAAGCCCCGGGCATACTTGATGTTGATCCGGCCGGCGGCCGCTTCTGCCGGCAAAGGTGCCGGACAGGTTGCAACCAGCACGAAGACCAGAATGGCTGTGAATGTTTTGGCGATGATCTCCGGCTCATCGGGATGGGTGCATATGTTCAGCAG
>JALVRI010000293.1 GCA_027031325.1 Desulfobacteraceae bacterium | reverse complement strand
AAACCACGGCTCGAAATGTTCCGGGAGCCAGAAACCACCATAGGCCGGAAACATGTTTTCGAGGCAGACGGTAAGTCCAAGGTCGAAGCAATGCCCCAGGATCCTGTGCAGGGCCTGTTCCACATACTCGCTGCTAAGCTCGGGCACCTGGCCCGCAAGCCCGTTTACCAGGGGAGGATGCAAAACCACCTTGGAGGCCCCCAGCCCGGCCGCAACCTTTGCGGCCTCCTCCAACTCGGAGATCGAGGCCTGCCTGATCGAGGGTGTCAAATCCGCCGGATAGACGAAGGTGGGCAGGTGGCATACCAGGGCCAGGCCGTATTTTTGCAGCTTGTCAACCAGTTGGCGGCGCTTATCGAGCACCTGACTGTGATGGGCCCGGGGAGGGTCCATGGCCAGCTCCAGCAGATCGATTTCCAGAGCGGCCAGAATGTCTACCTCCCTGAGCAGGGGCCGGATCGGATGGTTCATGGCTCCGATACGCATTTGAACTTTCACCTCCCAAGATTATGGTGTAGTCTGACTTTTTCGAAACAGGGACGCTTGGAAAAAGATACCCGGTTCAAGGACAATTATTTCCAATGCCTGAATCTAATGCCACAAGAATACGGGTAAGGGGCGCCTGCTGCCACAACCTCAAAAACCTGGACCTGGAAATCCCCCTCAACAAGTTGATTGCTGTCTGCGGTGTTTCCGGGGCCGGCAAATCTTCCCTGGTCTTCGATACCCTCTATGCCGAAGGCCAGCGGCGATACGTGGAGACCTTTTCGACCTACGCCCGCCAGTTCATGGAACGGATGGACCGCCCCCAGGTCACGAGCATCGAGGGCATCCCGCCGGCGGTGGCCATAGACCGCAAGGAGCCGGTGCGCACCTCCCGTTCAACAGTGGCCACAATGTCGGATCTGGCCGATTTCTGCAAACTGATCTTCGCCCGCAAAGCCGTTCTCCACTGCCGGCGCTGCCAGCGACCGGTAAGAACCGACAACCCCGAAACCATCTGGCGGCAACTGCGAAGACTGAAGCCGGGTCACCATTTGCTGATAACTTTCCCTTGCCGGGTGGACGAACATCCCGCCCTGGTCCGCGATCTTCTGCGCCAGGGTTACGATCGGCACGTGATCAAGGGCCGAATCGAACCCATAGGCAAAGCCGGCCTGACCGCCGGCACCCTTCACGTCCTGGCCGACCGGATGCCGGCCGGGGCCCTTGCCGACAAGGAAAGAATGATAGACTCCCTCGAAGCGGCCCTGCGCCTGGGAAATGGCCGCCTGGATGCCTGGACGGCCGGCGGAAAGAGGCTCTCTTTTTCAAGCCGCCTCCATTGCGCTTATTGTGAAATCGACTATCCCCATCCGCCAGCCAGCCTATTTTCCTTCAACAGTCCCATGGGCGCCTGTCCTCTATGCCGCGGTTTCGGACGGGTAATCGACATCGACCTGGACCTGGTCATCCCCGACAAAACCCTCTCCCTGAATCAGGGGGCCATAAAACCATGGGGCGGAAAAGGCCAAAACCGGCGCCATTTCAGGCACCTGGCAGCCTTTTGCCGCCGTAATGGAATCCCCATGGATCTTGCCTTCGGGGAACTGGATCCCCAAAAACAGGCGCTGATCATCGAGGGCGGCCCGGGCTTCGGCGGTATCA